>JAYWDM010000156.1:0-6720 GCA_043779885.1 Betaproteobacteria bacterium
GCCGGGAATATGACGCCTGCACAATGCGCCGAGCCATGGGTATGACCGTCGTCGAAATCGAGCCCGTGCACGTTCGTACCCGTGACCAGCGCCGCGTTCGGCGCCGACAACATCGCACCGTGGCCGATTACGGTCGATACCCGCGTGGCGTCGTTTTCCTCGAAGTACGACAGCAGAGCCTTCGACACCGGCATCGCGGCGCCCGAGATTGCGCAGGTCAGAAAATCAAGGAACGTGCGTTTGAACGCATGCACCGTATCCGCCGGCAATGCTTCGAACCTCACGCCGGCCGCATGCGCGGCAAGTGTCCGACTTGCGCCCAGACTCAGATCGTCTGTTGCTGAATTCATGCTTTTCCCTTCCCGATAGTTGCCTGTCCCGCCGCTCCGCAGTCAAGGGATTCGTGCTTTATGGTCGAAACACTACAAGACCGTCGACTGCAATTGCACCGCTGCCTTCCGCCTTGACGATGAGCGGATTGATCTCGGCGTCGCTCACTGCGCTTCCCTTAATGCATGCAAGTAACGAGACGGCACGTACGGCGCGCGCAAGCGCGACGCAGTCGCCGCGCGGTAAATTGCGATAACCGCGCAGGATTGCGAGTTCCGCAATCTCGTCGATCATCTCTGCCGCCGTCTCGATGCTGACGGGAGCGAGCCGCACGCTGAAACCTCTCTTGAGTTCCGCCATGATGCCGCCGATTCCAAGCAACACCGTGGGCCCGACTTCCGGGTCATGCCGGTAGCCGACGATGACTTCGGCCAGCCCGCGCTCCATGCGCTGCACGAGCACGCCTTCGATCGTCGCGTCGGCAAACCGGCGGCGGGCGTCTGCCAACAACTCCGCCACCGTGGCCGCCACATTGGCACGCTCGACGCCGAGCCGGACCATGCCCGCATCCGTTTTGTGCGCAATGTCGGCGGACAGCAATTTGATTGCCAGCGGACCATCCAGATCGACGCGCTGCGCTGGATCGTTGACCACCGTCGTCTGCGCGCAAGCGATTCCCAGTGCAGTAAACAACGCGAGCGACTGCTGCTCATTAAGACGCTCTGCGTGCGGCGCGGCCAGCAATTTCGCGGCCGCGGCCGTCTCGTGCACGCCAACGTCCGCGAGGGCCACGGGCGCGCGCCAGCGCAAATACGTGCTCACTGCGTCGGCGCACGATTCCGGCGTGCGAAAGCTCGCGACACCGTGTTGCTGCAAAAGCAGCAGTCCATCGTCCGCGCGCGGCGCGAGATACACCGCGAGCGGCTTGGTTTTGGGCTCGGCCTTGAGCACGCGATCGGCGATGACATTAGGGTTGCTCAGCGAGCTCGAACCGATGACCGAAACCACCGCATCGCAATGATCGGACGCGAGCAGCGCGGAAAGTATCGCGGTATACGCGCCGCGGTCGCTGCCGCCCATCGGGATGTCCGTGATAACGGCCTTGTTGACCGCGACGCCCTGCGCACCCAACTTGTCGATGACTGCGTTTGAGGGCGGCACCACATCGGCCCCCAACACGCCGAGTCTGTCCGCGACCATCGCCGCAGCACCCCCGGTCCCCGTTACCACCGCAACGCGGCGCCCCGCCGCCGGCCGCTGGCCGAGCACCAGTTGCGGCAGCTCGAATAAAGTCTCCAGCATGTCTACGCGCATGATGCCGTGCGCGTGAAAGTATGCGTTTGCGGTGTCGTCCGTGCCCACCATCGCGCCGGTATGCGAAGCGGCAGCGCTGCGCCCCACGTCCGATCGCCCCAGCTTGTAGGCGATGACCGGCTTGCCCGCCGCGTAGGCACGGCGCGCCGCCATTGCAAGTTGCGCGGCATCGCGAAACGTTTCGAGGAACAAGAGAATGACACCCGTCTCAGAATCGTCCACCAGCAGGTTCGCGATCTCACCGACGCCCAGATCGCATTCGTTGCCGACCGACACCAGTTTGGAAAAGCCCAGGCCGCGCGCCTGCCCGCGCGAAATCAACGTGCCCAGCATGCTGCCGCTTTGCGAGATCACGCTCAGCGGCCCCGACCGCAATTTCTCGTGGTTTAGTACGGCGTTGACCGTCAGCGCGGTCTTGCCGGGCACGTTGATCAGGCCCATGCAATTGGGGCCGATCAGGCGCAGACCCGCTGCGCGCGCCTTGGCCACAATCTCGTGCTGCATGCGCTGCCCCGTCGCGCCGGCTTCCGCAAAGCCCGCGCTGAATATCGTCGCGACCGGCACTTTCAGCTCGCAGCATTGATCGATGACCGCCGGCACTGACGCCGCCGGCACCATGATGAAGGCGTGGTCGATGGGCCCCGGCGCCGCACGCAAATCGGGATACGCGCGTTCGCCGAGAATTTCACTGCGGCCCGGGTTGATCGGCAGTATGCGTCCGGTATAGCCATGGGCGCGCAGAAAGCGCTGGGGGCGCGCATTGTTCTTCTTGAGATCCGCGGATGCGCCGACCAGCGCCACGCAGCGCGGTGCGAACATGGCCTCAAAAATACCGGAGTTATCCACCGTGTCCATTATCATTCAATGCGGATGTTCGCGGCCTTCACCACTTGCGCCCACTTCGCCATTTCCAGCTTTATCAGTGCGCTGAATTCCTCCGGCGTCGACGGCATCGGCACCGCGCCGTCCTGCGCCAGGCGCTCGCGCACGAGCGGCGTTTTGAGAATACGCGTCAGTTCGGTATTGAGCCGGCCGACGATGGCGTGCGGCGTGCCGGCGGGCACTGCTATCCCGTTCCACGAACTGGCATCGTAGTCAGCAATCCCGGCTTCGGCGAAGGTCATCACTTCGGGGAGCGCATTCGTGCGCTGGGGCCCGGTAATCGCAATCGCGCGCACGCGGCCTGCCCTGACATGCGGCGCGGTAATAAGTATGGTGCCAAACAACACCTGCACCTGCCCCGCGATCAACTCATTCAGCGCCGGCGGCGCACCTTTATACGGGATGTGCACGATATTCACGCCGGTCACCAGGCGAAAGAGTTCACCGGCCATGTGTCCGGAACCGCCGGGGCCCGACGACGCGTAGTTCAGTTCTCCCGGCCGCGCTTTCGCGAGCGCGATGAATTCCCGGACCGACTTCACCGGCAGCGCAGGGTGCACCATCAGCAAGATCGGCTGGCGCGTCGCCTGCGTCACCGGCAGAAAATCCTTGAGCGGGTCGTATGGCAGGTTCTTGTGCACCGACGGCGCCACGGCAAAGGTCGTGATGCCGCCGAGAAACAGCGTGTGTCCGTCGGCGGCGGATTTCGCCGCCAGCGTTGCGCCTATCAGGCCCCCGCCGCCGGGCCTGTTATCGATCACGACGTTTTGCCCCAGCGCTTCACCGAGGCCCTGGCCCAGGGCGCGCGCGACGATATCCGTCGGTCCACCGGCCGGAAACGGCAAGATCATTTTCAGCGGCCTGTTCGGATACGACTGGCCCCAGACGGGTGTCGTCACGGTGCACGCGGCAACTCCGAGTGCTACCAAGTTTGCTTTGGACCTCCTGGCCACCTGCTCTCCCACTTTCTATACGGCTGCGGTCTGCGTGCGGGTGCGGCGCTTAGCCGGCAACTCGCGGCGGGCGCTGCGAGAACCGCCGCTCAAAGATAATTTCGGCAAGCCGGTTCTTCAGCATTTCGAGCGAACCGCCGGCGATCATCCAGCCACGCGAGCGCCGGAAGCAGTATTCGACCAGCGTCTCACGCGTGTAGCCGAGGCCGCCCATGCACTGCATGGCTTCGTTCGTGATATCGAAACCCGCCTTGTTGCAGAAGAGCTTGGCGATCGTCGTCTCATCCGCCGCCGGGAAGCCGCGATCGGCGTTGGTCGCCGCGCGGTACAGGAGCAGCTGCGCCGCATCGAGCTGGATTTTCATGTCGGCGAATTTCCACTGCAGGCCCTGAAACTCGCACAGCGGGCGGCCGAACTGTTTACGCGTCATCACGTATTCGCGCGCGAGGTTGTAGCAGTAACGGCCGTAGGCGAGCGAGCGCGATGCGTTGCCGATGCGCTCCGCGTTAAAACCGCTGATCTGCTTTTTGAAGCCGCCCGCCGGCAGCAAAACGTCTTCCGGCGGCACATAAACATTGTCGAAATAAAGCGGCGCCCACTCGTTGTCCGACATGAACTTCGACGGTTTTGCCACCGTGAAACCGTTCGCTCCGCGCCTGATCAGCACCGAGCCGATGCCGTCGACTCCCGGACCGTAACGCACGTACACGAGATACTGGTCGGCGTGCGGATTCGGAAATACCTTGGTGCCGGAAACGCGAAATCCCGCGCCGTCGGCAACCGCCGACGTGGCGAGATCGGTGGTGGCGGAACCGGCATCGGGTTCGGTCATGGCAACGGCGATCACTTCCTCGCCCCTGAGCAACGGTTGCAGAAAACGTGCCTTCTGGTCCGCGTTGGCAAATTGCGCAAGCACGCGTATCGCGCCGAAATTTCCTTCCTGGATCACGTCCGCACTGCGCGGGCAGCAGAGCGCGATCTGCTCGATCGCCAGCACCGCATCCATCAACGTGCCGCCGGCGCCGCCGTCTTCTTCAGGCAGCAAAATCCCGAGCAGCCCTGCCGCCGCCATCTTGCGCGCGACCTCGTGGGGAAACGCGGCCGAATGCGCGCGCGCAAGCGCGCCGCCGGCGAGTTCCTTGCGCGCAAATGCGGCGACCGAGTCGCGAAACATGATCTGCTCTGCGGATAGTGCGAAATCCATGCGTGGTCTGCCGTGAATTGTGAGTCAGCAGGTTATCTGCCTACAATGCGGGACTTTATCCGATATCGGGAAAATATTCCTGCGCTGCACCGCATGCCAGATCATTACCCCGCCCGCTGCCCGGTAATCGATGTGCAACGCCATTTTTTTGCGACCGTCACCCTGCCCGCACGCATCATCATGAAACTCATCTTTGCATCACGACATTTTGACGTCATCGCTCCCGGGCAACCGCATGTTTCACGCAGCGACGGCGGGCATCTGATCATTGACCCCAGGGTACCGGTTGAAGATCGGACCCGGCTTACCCGCGAACAGGCAATCGAACTCATGAAGCTGACCATGGTCACCGGTGAGGCCATGAGAAACGTCCTTACCGGCAGGGGAATCGAGATCGGACGCATCAACTATCAGGACAACGGCAATTGGCGCCAAGAACTCCACGTCCATCTGTATGGACGCGCGCGCGGAGCGACTATCCAGGTCTACGGCCAGCCACTCGCATTTCCGCCGACGGCGCAGGCGTTCAAAGAGCAAATGGGCAATCTGGAGCCGCTGACTGAATATGACATTGCCGCGCTGAAGGCGGAGTTAGCGCAGTTGCTTGCAACGGACAGGTACCGGGACTTCTAAACGATGACCCGCGGCCGGTCGAGCGTTACGAAATACGGCGGCAGATCCGCTTGCGCTCGACGCTCACGCCGTCATTCATTCCGCTTTGGCGCCTGACGCCTTTACGACCGCCGCCCATTTGGTGATTTCGCGCGGCATGACCTTGACCAGTTCGTCCGGCGAACCCGCAATAACGTCGACGCCCAATTCGGCGAGGCGGCGGATGATTTCGGGAGACTGCAGCGATTTGCTGAACGCGTCATACAGTCTCATTACCACGTCACGCGGCATGCCGGCGGGGCCTAGCAGAGCATACCAGCCGCTCGATTCGAAGCCCTTGATGGTTTCCGCCACGGTCGGGACAGCGGGCAGCGATGTCGCCCGCTTCGCCCCGCACACCGCGATCGCGCGCAGCCTGCCCGACTGTATGAATGGCAGCGCCGCGAGCAATGTATTGACCTGAAACTGCACATGGCCCGCAACGGTGTCGTTCAGCGCCAGCCCCGCGCCTTTGTATGGAATGTTGAGAATGTCGAGATGCGTCATCGTTTTGAGCATTTCGACCGCGAGAAACGCGGACGTGCCGCCCGACGTGGCCGCGGTCAGTTGACCCGGACGCGCCTTGGCGAGCGCGATGAACTCCCTCACGTCTTTCACCGGCAGCGACGGATGCACGACGAGCACGGTTTGCGTCAACGCAAGCTGGCTGATCATGGTGAAGTCGTTGAGCGGATCGAAATTAAGCTTGCGAAACAGGCTTGGATTGATCGCGTGGGGCGTGGTCGCCATCAGCACGGTGTAACCGTCGGGCGCGGAGCGCGCGACGATTTCGGTGCCGATATTGGTCGCCGCGCCGGCGCGATTATCGACGATGATGCTTTGCCCGAGGTGTTCGGTCAACCGCGGACTCAGCAGCCGCGTCAGGATGTCGGTGCCCCCACCCGGCACCGCCGGCACGATGGCGCGGATCGGCTTGGCGGGATACGCCTGCGCCAACGCCTCTCCCGTTACGGAGAGCAATGCAATGAGCGCGCAGCTGGTGACGCCCGCATGTGCGTGAAAAATTCCACCGCCGCATGCGTCACGACCCCGGCAGCCGGGTGCCGCGCCTGTGTCCACGATGCTCTCCATCAAATGCAATTCCTCGAGCCCGCCGATATAACGCAACGCGCCATGCGCCGTGAATTGTGAGGCGGGTGGTTAGCTGCGTACAATGCGCGTCTCACTATATTGGACTCTAAGCCGCCGGCATCGTAGCGGAGAATGATTCCCGCGCCGCCAATCGTTTGGCGAGCTGCTTTAAATTGGGCGAGAATTTTCGCCAGTTCATATCCGGCAGTACCTGGTCCAGATAACCCAGTGCAAACCCGGCCGCGATGTCCGCGAGGGTGTAGCTCGTCCCGTAACAGAACGCGCGGTCGCCCA
>JAYWDM010000157.1:0-6669 GCA_043779885.1 Betaproteobacteria bacterium
TTTCCGCGCCAGGTGCTTACCGCGCAGGAGCTCAAGAGGTTCAGCTCGCGCTTCGGACAACTTGAGATCAATGTCGCGAACGCATATCAGGAGCCCGGCATTCCGGAGGTCATGATACTTTCCAACATCGTCGAGAACGGCAAGCCCATCGGCCTCGCCGATGCCGGGCAGGACTGGCACACCGACATGTCGTATAGCGACGATATTGCATTTGCCAACGTCCTCTACGCGATCAAAGTCCCGCACCGGAATGGCGAGCCTCTCGGCTCGACCGAATTCTGCAATATGCATGCTGCCTGCGCCGGCCTCGATGACGCGATGAAGCATCGCCTCGCGGGCATGACGGTGCTGCATGACTTCAACAAGTTCTGGGAGATGATGCGCAGGGAGAAGGGCAGCACCCGGCCGCCGCTGACACCGGAACAAAGGCGCGCCAAGCCCCCGGTTTCGCACCCGATTTTTCTCAAACACCCAATTACCGGCCGCAACGTGCTGTATGCGAATCCGGGCTATGCGGTGCGCATCAACGAACTGCCGCAGAAGGAAAGCGACGAGGTGCTCGAGTTCCTGTTTGCGCACCAGACTAGAGACGAGTATCGCTACAAGTTCCGTTGGCAGGCAGGGGACGTACTAATGTGGGAAAACATCGGCACCATTCATAACGCGGTGGCCGACTATCGCGCCGACGAACATCGCCTGATCAAGCGCTGCCAGGTGATGGCGACGATGTCTCACGGTGAACCGCTGTCGCCGCTGGCCTCACGCTGATGCGGCGGCGCCGGGCGCGCGCTGTCGCGCCCCCGGTTTGGACCACGTTCGCATCGAGCGTAACGATTGCAACGCAACGCAGGCTATCGCCGGCCACCGGTCGGCTAGCCAGATTTCAGGAGGAATATTGTATGCAAGCCCGGCTTCAATCGCATATGTTTACTGCTGTCCTGTGCGCGGCCGTGTTGGCGGGCACGCCCGCCGTCGCGCAAACCTACCCCGCAAAACCGGTCAAACTAATTGTCGGTTTCGCCGCCGGCGGGCCCACTGACGTGATCGCGCGAGTTCTCGCGCAGGACATGACGGCCATGCTCGGACAGTCGGTCATAGTCGATAACAAGACCGGCGCAAACTCGCTGATCGCGACCGAAGCGGTCGCGCGCGCGGTGCCGGACGGGTATACGCTGCTGTTCGCGTCGCTCTCGCACAACGTAAACGCGATCCTGCTCGAAAAGCCACCGTACCACCCGCTGAAGGATTTTGCGCCCGTAAACCTCACGGCGGTGCTGCCGCTGCTCGTGGTGACGCGTCCGTCGACGCCCGTCAATTCGGTGCAGGATCTGATCAAACTGGCGAAAGCGAGGCCGGGTGAGGTGACCTACGGCTCGGCCGGAAACGGCGGCTCCGCGCACCTTGCCGGCGCGCTGCTCGAAACGACGTCGGGCGCCAGGATGACGCACGTGCCCTTTCGCGGTAATGCGCCTGCGCTCACCGACGTGATGGGGGGCCAGGTGACGTTCATGTTTTACCCGATGATCGGCGTCGCGGATCTGGTCGCGGGCAAGAAGCTCAAGGTGCTCGCGGTCGGCACGGCGAAACGGCACCCCGACTATCCCGCGGTACCTACCATGGCGGAGTCGGGATTTGCCGGCTTCGAGGAGACGGCACCTTGGGTTGGCATGCTCGCTCCCGCCGGCACTCCCGTCGCGATCGTCAACAGTTTGAACGACGCGATTCACAAATCGCTCGCCAAGCCGGAGACCAAGGAGCGATTGAAGGGCCTGGGCGCAATTCCGGTTGGCGATCCGCCGGCGAAGTTCACGGAGTTTCTGAAGGCGGACGCTGCGCGCTGGGCGCGTGTAATCAAAGCCGCGGGCGTGAAGGCCGAGTAGTGGCACGCTCCCGCGATGAGGCCGCGGCTTTGCCGCGCGCCAGCGATGCGGTGGGGTCCGTCTCCCAACGCAGGGCCTCGCAGGTTGCGCGCGCTTATTCCATCGATGATTTGCGGCGGCATGCAAGGCGTCGCCTGCCGCGCGCCGTCTTCGACTTCTTTGATGGCGGTGCCGAGGACGAAACCACGTTGAGGGGGAATCGCGCCGCGTTCGAGCGCGTGCGTCTTGCGCCCAGGGTATTGGTCGATGTCTCGCAAATCGATACCCGGACCGCAATACTTGGGACGAACTCGAACCTCCCTATCGCGATCGCCCCGACCGGTGCGGTTGGCTTCGGATGGCGGGGTGGCGACGTCGCGATTGCGCGCGCGGCCGCCGCACACGGCATCCCGTACGCGTTGTCTACGACCGGCACGGCATCGATCGAGCGCATTGCCGAAGAGGCGGGCGGACGGTTGTGGTTCCAGGCGTACATTCTGCGCAAACGCGAGTTCACTCTCGCGTTGATCGAGCGCGCGCGCGCGGCCGGTTACGAGGCGCTCATGATCACGGTCGATCTGCCGGTAGGCGGCAAGCGCGAGCGCGATTTCCGCAATGATTTCTCGATCCCGTTCCGCTTCACGCCGAGGAACGTGTTCGATTTCGCCACGCGGCCGGCCTGGGCCTTGCCGATGCTGCTTCGCGGCGTGCCGGTCATGGAGAACCTGCGCGGCTTCAGCGCCGAAGCGACCGATTCCGCGGCGATTGCATCCTCGGTCGGCCGCAACTACGATCCCTCGTTCTGCTGGGACGATCTCGCGCGAATTCGCGATCACTGGCCACGTACCCTGATCGTCAAGGGCATCGTGCGTCCCGACGATGCGGAGCGCGCGGCCGCAATCGGATGCGAGGGGATAGTCGTATCAAACCATGGCGGCCGTCAGCTTGACGGCGGGATCGCCACGCTCGACGCACTTCCCGCCGTCGCCGCGGCGGTGACGGGGCGTGCCAGCGTTTTGCTCGACGGCGGAATTCGTCGTGGTGCCGATATCGTCAAGGCGTTGGCACTCGGTGCCGACGCGGTGCTAATCGGGAGGGCGACGCTCTACGGCGTGTGCGCCGGCGGGGAAGCGGGCGCATTGCGCGCCTTGGACATCCTGCGCGACGAACTGACGCGAACGATGCAGTTATGCGGCGTCCAGAGAATTGGCGACATCGATGCTCGCTTGCTCGCACCGGGGTAACACCGAATGCCGGCTCCCGAAATGACTGGTCATGATCCGCAGAGCTGGCGGTCGGGGAGAAATAAATACAGATATGTTACGACTGTAGATGGGGCAGCGAAAGCCGGCTTTTTTGTTCCGGGGCAATGCATGGGGCAATGCCGTGTTTCTCGCCGGGCCCTTTCGGCGCGGGATCTGAATTTGATCAGTGCGCGCTTTGGCGAGATCGAAATTAATTTCAGGGTGCGCTCACCAGGCCACGCTTGAGCAGGGAGCGAAAGGCGTCGAAGGTCTGCCGGATACCTTCCGCCAGCGGCATTTGTCCATAGTCCCCGAGATAGTCGCGCAGCGGCGTGTCCGGCAGATGCATCGGAAAAGCCAGCGGCTGTCCCGCACAGGTGATTGCGGCGGAGGGCGCGAGCTTTTTGAGTATCTGCAGCCCCTCCTCGACCGGTGCGTAGACCCCGTTCATTTCGAAAACCGGCGCGCCAGTGCGCTCGCACGCAACGGCGCGGATGAACGCGCTCGCCACTTCTGCGCCGTACAGCCACGACACACCGCCGGCGAATGGCACCGCGTAGGACTTGCCGGCAGCCGCGGCGAGAATTGCGACCGTCGTCGTTGAAGTCAGTCCCTGGTCGCGGCCGACGCCGTACACGACGCCCGGGCGGATGCCGACGCTGTGCACGCCCCAGTCGTCGGAATACACGCGTGCGATCTGTTCGTCGCAGTACTTGTATGCGCCGTAGAGCGTGCGCATGGTGCCGAGACCTTCTTCGATCGCGCCGTGCGCTGCCACCGAACTCGCGTACGCGAGCCGCTTGATGCCGAGCTTGCGCGCGGCTTCGAATACGTTCACCGTGCCGACGACGTTGACCTTCGCGCCCGCGACCGGGTCGGCTTTGCAGAAGGGCACCTGTAAAGCGGCCAGATGAATAACTGCGCAGGGGCGAACGGCTTGCAGCGTATCGAGCAGGGCGTTGCTGTCGGATATGTCGCCGGTTCGCCATTGTATCGCCGCGAGATCGCTGGCCGGGATCAGCAGGCGCGGGCGCCGCTGGTCGTCGGTCAGATCGAATGCGCAAGCGGGAACGCCGGCCCGCGCGAGCAGCGCCAGCACCCAGCTGCCGATGCAGCCGCCGGCGCCGGTGACGACGACAGGACCGGGAAAATTTGTGCGATCAGCAGTAAAAGGATCTGACACGTTGGGCTGCCTCGTTTATGCGGCTGGTGGCCGGGTATTCGTGCAAGCTTACAAAGAGCGGGGCGCGAAGTCCAATTCTGCCGGCAAGAGGCTCAACCGTGATGCTGCCGCGACCGTTGCGGAATATTCGGCGATGCGCGCGCCAACAGTTAGCGCCTCAGTTTGGATGTCTGCTCAGAACCGGTCGCGAGATGCGCGCCAACCGGCAGTTGGCAACCCCGCTCGCGGCGCACTACTCCGCCTTGATATTCCCGTCGCGGATGATTTTGCCCCAGCGCTCGACGTCGGCGTTGACGAATTTCTCGGTCTCGCCCACGCTCATCGTGACCGGCATGAAGCCCTGCTCCACGATCCGGGATTTCATTTCGGGCGCGGCCATGATGCTGCTCACTTCCGCATTGATTCTGGCGACGATTTCCTTCGGCGTGCCGGCGCGCACCATCACGCCCTGCCAGCCCGTGGCCTGGACGCCGGCGAATCCGGCTTCAGCCGTGGTTGGAACGTCGGCAATCTGCGCAAGCCGGGTATCGGTGGTCACGGCCAGCGCGCGCAGCTTGCCCGCTAACACGTGGGGAAGGCATTCCGGCCAAAGCGAAAACACCACGTCGTTCTGAGCGCCAAGCAGAGCCACCAGCGCGGGTGCGCCGCCTTTATAGGGTATGTGCAGAATCTTTGCGCCGGTCGCGCCCTTGAACATTTCGAGCACGAGATGCTGGGGCGTTCCATTGCCGCCGGAACCCGCGGTCATCGCCTGCTTGTGCGATAGCGCGACGAGATCCTGCAAGGAGCGCACCGGCGAGGCGGCCGGCACCACCGCGGCCATCGGATAGAAGCTGAGCATGGCCACGGGCTGCAAATCGCGCTGCATGTCGTAGGGGGGCTTTACGACCAGACTGGCGTTGATCGCGGTGGTGGTCGTGCCGAGCAGGAAGGTGTAGCCATCGGCAGGCGACTTGGCGACCGCGTCGGCACCGATGATGCCGCCGGCGCCCGTTCGATTTTCGACCACGACCGGCTGCATCCACGCCTCGTTCAGCTTCTGCGCAATATTGCGCGCCATCACGTCGGTTCCTCCGCCGGGCGAAAAGGGCACGACGATCTTCACAACCCGGCTCGGGTAGCTCTGCGCGGTGGCGGTCCCCGCGGTAACCATGCTGCCGGCTGCAATGAAAAATATTAGTGTGGCTTTGAGTCTCGCATCCATATCCGCCGCCTTTCCAAGAGTGCCCAACATAATGAAACAGGTGATTCGCCATATGCTGGCGAGCTTTTGACGGTTCAAGTACCGATCATGACGAAATTTAAATGTTACCAAGACGGGCTGCAAGTGGTCGGTCAGCGACAGTCGCGCGCCGGTCGAATTTCGATCTTGAGCACCTGTTCAAGCGTGGACTATCCCGCTGCTTCATCCCGGCGGATGAGCTACGGTAAGATATCCTCCCGGGTTTCTACTTCCGCGCCACTGCGGCAAGCAGGCGTTTGACGAATTCGTCCATCGCTTTGTTGTCGATCCAGCGCACCACCGCGACGAGATCGTTCTCCGGATCCACATAGATCATGTTGAGGCCGTTCCCGATGTGCACGAATGCGCTCGCCGGCGCGCTGGGAATGTATTTTCTGCCGGTGTTCGGATACCAGTTCATGAACCCGTAAGTCGGCTGCGCCGGCGTCGGGGTAAGCGCGAGGCCCACCCACTGATCGGAAAGGATCTGGCGGTCTTTCCACTTTCCGCGCCGGAGCGTGAGGTAGCCGAACCGCGCCATGTCCCACGCGTTGATGAACATGCCGCCGCCCCAGTGGCCGCCGCCGGTCATCGACTGAACCGCCGCGCCGTCCAGTACGATCCACGAATTCTCGTAGCCATACCAGCGCCACGTGTTCGAGGCGCCGATCGGATCGAGGATGTTCTCCTTCAGCACCTGGGGCAGGGGGCGGCGCCAGACGCTGAGGGCGGCCAGTGCCAGCGCGTTGACGCGCGTGTCGTTGTATTTGTAAACACTGCCGGGCTTGTTGCGCGGTCGCGTGGTCCACTCAGACGGCTTGTCTCCCGGGCGGTCGGCCCAGTCCGGTTTGCCCCAGAGCGTACCTTCCCAGTCGCTGGTCTGGCGCAGCATGTGGTCCCAGGTGATCGTGCGGTTGTGCGGGGTTTCGAACGGATAGAGGAAATCGGCGGTCGCGAGGACGTCGGCCTTGTTGCCCACGGGGATCGGGTTGTAGGTCTGGATCGGCGGCACGTACTCGCGCACGGTGTCGTGAATGCTCCTGATCATCCCGCGGTCGACGGCGACGCCGATCACGCTCGACAGCATGCTCTTGGTGATGCTATGCGCCATGTCCACACGCAGCGGCTCGCCCCATTCGGCGACGACGTAGCCTTTGTGCA
>JAYWDM010000158.1:0-6664 GCA_043779885.1 Betaproteobacteria bacterium
TGGTTGCTCGCGATGAGCACATTCACCAGGTAGACCTCCGGCATGACATCGTTCGGGTTAAGCCCGACCGCGACTTCCAGCTCGGCAATCGCCCGTTCACTGTCTCCCGCGGCCAGGCGGTTCAGCCCTAACCCCATCCTGAGTCCGGGGTCGCTCGGCGTGATGGCAACCGCTTTTTCAAGCAGAGTTCGGGCGCGCTCGAGATTGCCCATCCGCAATTGCGCCTGCGCGGCCAGGGCCAGCAGTTCCGCATCATCCGCGACCAACGGCAGCAGCGGTTCCAGCAGGGACGCCGCGTTCTTGGGTTGTTCCTTGCGCAGGAATACCGAGGCGAGGATCTTGCGCCCGTAAACGTGACCCGGGTAGCGCCGCAGGAACACAATCGCCGCCGACTGCGCCTGTTCGAGTTGTCCCGTCGCCAGAAAAAACGCTCCGCTCAGGAGCGTGGCCGGCATGTGCTTGGGAGCTATGCCGAAAATCCACTGCAATGCCTGTTCGCAACGATCGAAATCCCGGTCGCGCAATGCGAGCATACCCTGCGCGAAAACCAGCTTCACATTTGCCGTCGCAATCGTATCGGCTTTATCGAGCTGCGCCCGCGCCTCCTCCACCTTGCCGGAGGCCAACAGCAGCGACGCTTTGTTCACCAGCGCCGGGACAAAAATCGGATTAATCTTCAAGGCTTGGTCGTACGCCGCGAGCGCCGCATCGGTACCGGACTTAAGCCGCAACAGATCTCCCTTCGCCACCAATGCGTCAGGGCTCGAGGGCGCCGTCGCGAGCGCTTCTTCAGTAAACTTTTCGGCGTCCGCCAAATTATTTTCCGCCATCGCGGTCTGCGCCAGTCCAAGCTTCGCGGCGACCGGCTTTTCCTGCATCGCCAGACCAAACTCACGCTTGGCGTCTTTCGGTTTTGCAAGCCCCAAGTAGGCGCGCCCGCGCTGGAGCGCCATTTCGGCGGCCAGTTCCGGTCCGGGTTTGGATTCGTCGAGACGGCGCACTTCGTCGAGCAGCACCGAGTATTTTTCCTGATCGACCAACGCCGTGCCGAGCGGCGGGAGATACTGGAGAGGCTTTACGCCGAGCGCAATCGATGTACGCAACTCGGTCTCGGCCTGCACCGCGAAACCCATGTCGGAATAGAGCGAACCAAGCACAAAATGCGACTGCGGGTTGGCGGGCGCCTGCTCGATGGCGTCCAGGAGTTCATTCTCGGCGGCGCTGTTCTCACCCTTGACTCGATAGGCTTCCGCCCTGCGGATGAGTTCGGGAACCGGCGGCGCGAAGCCCGCGGCACGTAACACCCTCCGCGTCACGCTGCTCAGTAGTTCAAGGATGGCCGCGCCGGGATGACCCTTGGCGCGAATGGCTTCCGCACCGCGGCTGGGTTCGGGAACCAGCTTCGTGCAGCCGGCGGCAAGCAACACCGCCAGCAATGCCGCGACTGATGCGCGGCGCGCGGCAGCGCCAGCCGCCATCATCCTCTTAGTCCTCTTCCGCTTTTACTGAAACCGACTGTTTCAGCGCATGGCGGTTGATCAGATCATAGAGCGTCGGCCGGCTGACTCCAAGCAATGCCGCCGCGCTGACGATGTTCCCGTCGACGCGGCTCAAAACCTTGATGATCGCGCGGCGCTCGGCCTCGTCACGCACCTGGCGCAGATTGACCGGCTCCGTTTCTCCGGCCAGCGGCGTGAGTCCAAGATCTTCCGCGGTGATCTTGGTTCCATCCGCCATGATGACGGCGCGCTTGATGTAGTTTTCCATTTCGCGCACGTTGCCCGGCCATGGGTGGGCTTCGATGGCGTTAACCGCGTCCTGCTCCAGGCCGAGGAGCGAACGGCCCTCCTGAACGCAGAATTTTTGCACGAGCGCATGCGCGATGAGCGCCGCATCCCCGGGCCGCTCGCGCAACGGCGGTATCGCGATCACGATCTCGCTCAGACGGTAGTAAAGATCCTCGCGAAAACGTCCCTCCTCGATCAGTTTTTTCAGGTTCTGATGGGTCGCGCACAGGATGCGCACGTCCACTGCGATCTCTTCACGCCCGCCGAGCCGCTCGACTACGCGCTCCTGCAGGAAACGCAGCAGCTTCGCCTGCAGGGGCAGCGGCAAATCGCCGACCTCGTCGAGAAAAAAGGTGCCGCCGTCGGCGATTTCGATCTTGCCGCGGGTCTGCTTGCTGGCGCCGGTGAAGGCCCCTTTCTCGTAGCCGAAAAGTTCGGACTCCAGAAGGTTCTCGGGAATCGCCGCGCAATTAATCGCCACGAACCGCTTGGCCACGCGCGGACTCAACTGGTGCAGCGATCGCGCGAACAATTCCTTCCCCGTGCCGGATTCGCCGAGCAGCAATACGGTGGCGTCGGAGGGCGCGACCTTTTCGACATTCCGGCACATCTTGAGCATGCCCGGATCGCGCGTGATGATGCCCCGCATCGAGAAGTCCTGCGGTTGCTGAAGACGGCGGTTCTCCTGTTGCAAAGCATGCAGACGGAACGCGCGTTCGACCGCCAGCCCCATGATCTCGGGATCGAAGGGCTTCTGATAGAAGTCGTAGGCGCCCATCCCGATTGCGGTCACCGCGTTCGCGCGGTCATGGTTGCCGGTCACCACGATCACCTTGGTATCGGGTACCAGCGCCAGTATTTCCTTCAGCGTCGCGAGCCCTTCCGCGGCGCCATCCGCGTCCGGCGGCAACCCGAGATCAAGGGTTACGACCGCGGGCTCGTGCCGCCGCAACTGCAGCAGCGCGCTTTCGCGATCACCGGCAACCATCACTTCGTAATCGTCAAAGCTCCAGCGCATCTGCTTTTGCAGCCCGGGGTCATCTTCGACGATCAGCAGAATTTCCTTGTCCTGACTCACGCGTGGTCCTCCGCCGTGACGCCCGCCGCCGCCGCGGGAAGGTGCAGCGGCAGCGTGACGCGAAAAACGGTGCCGTGCGCTTCACGGCTTTCCACGTCGATCCGTCCGCCGAGTTCACGCACGTACTGCCAAACCTCGTAGGTTCCGATGCCCATTCCCGTCGTTTTGTTTGACTCAAATGGCTTGAAAAGCCGGTTGCGCGTGAATTGCTCGCTCATGCCGCACCCGGTGTCTGCAACCGTGATGACCGCGGCACCATTTTGCCGCAAAACCTGCACCACCACATCCCCATCGGGCGGGGTGGCTTCAACGGCGTTCTGGACCAGATGCCCGATCACCCGCTCGAGCCGCGAACCGTGCGCAACCACGCTCAGCCCGTCTGCCCCGGACTCCAGGCGCGGAGCGGGACTGAGTCCGGACTTCGCGGTGACCACCTGCCGCATGACCTCCGTCAGCGCGACCGGTATCGGCGGCCCGAGGCTGTAGCCGCCGCGCAATTGAAACAGCAGGCGCTTCATCTTTTCCACCGAGTTGGCGACGGTCTCCATCATGTCTTTCTGAAACTCGGGTTTGTGCTGGTGTCTGTCCGCGTTCGAAAGCATCAGCGACAGCTGCGCCACCAGGTTCTTCAGGTCGTGCACGACAAACGCTGACATGCGGTTAAAAGACTCAAACTGGCGCGCCACCAGCAGCGCCTTGGCCGCCTCGAGCTGGGCGAGGTAACTCGCCGCCTGCAAGCCGGCGGTCTTCATGAGATCGTTCACCTCCCAGTCAAGGTTTACTTTACCCTTCGATCTGGCCAGCACCACGAAGCCGAGCAGCCGCTCGTGCAGCATCAGCGGCACTATCAGCCACGCGTGCGGAATTGCGACCAGCCAAGCGGGCACCGTAAGGTTTTCGTACAACTCGGGCTGCGCCGCGCACTCGTCGAGATTGATGACCCACGCGCGCTTTTCCAGGAATTCGCACAGCGGACTCGCGGACGGCTCGCCCCCCTGCGCAGATGACATATTCCAATGCGCGACCTGCTCGAACGTGCCGGGGTCCCGCGACATCCACAGCGCGCCACCCGGGCTGTCCACCAGCTCGCAAATCGCCTGGATGGAGGCCTCCCGCAGCCGAACACCGGGTTCGCCCTCGGACAGCGTGCGCGTAAAACGCAACCACTCCTCGCGGTAGTCATAGCGGTAGCTGAAAAAATTCTTGCTCAGAAAAACCTTCAGCCGGGCGCGCAGGGTGCCGGAAAAAAGTATCACGAAGAGCAGCAGCAGAGCGCCGAACAGGAACGTGATCTGCAGCACCGCGCCCCAGGTTCCGCCGAAGTAGCGGATGTAGTAACCCGCTCCCGCCATTCCCAGGAGGTATGCCGCGGCGCCGAACAGCGCAGTTGAGTGAAATATGATTCCCCGCGAGACGAAGATGTCGAGCGACCACTTCGGGTTGCGCGCGGCGGCCAGCGCCAGCAACGGCACGATCAGCACATTGACGACACCGCGCGCCGCCCAAATGTCGTTGTTTACGCGCCGCAGCAACAAGGTATCGGCGTAAAGATAGAAGTCGCAGGCAAACATCCCGCCGAGCCCCAGGCAAAGAAACTTGATTCCCCAGCGCTGCTGTGAATTCGCATTGCGGTAAAGGTGCTCGATCAGCACCATGCCGATCACTGCCAGCACGACGCGACTGAGGATGACAAACGTGCCCGTTTGCGAATGCGTGGTTACGCCCACGTATACGGTGCCGACCAGCACAAGCCCGCAGTACGCCATGAGGAGCACCGCGATTGACCGCAAAGGCCGCACTGCCTTCCCGGAATATCCCAGCAGTACCAGCAGGAAAGCGAACCACGCGGCGGCGCGCAGAACCTCGAGAAATTCCCCGGGAAATGTGGCGGCATCCGGCCGCATCGCCAGGTAGGCCAGCGTGCCCGCCCACAGCGCGTTCACGAGGCTGGCCGCGGCGAGCAACATTCCCTGCAGGCGCCCGCGCCAACTGGTCACCAGCAATATGAACAGAAAAGAAAATGCCGCCGCGGCGGCCGCATAGCCAACCGCCCAAATCGGAATTGCCATCGGTAGCGTCCCTCCTGCCCGGCTAAGAAGGGGCTATTATCTCGCGCCCTTGCCCCACAACACGACATTGACGGTCGCGATGAGGATCATGAGGTCCAGGAACAAGGTGTGATTTTTTACGTAGTAAAGATCATGCTGGAGTTTTTCGACCGTATCGTCAAGCGACGCGCCGTAGGGATAACGCACTTGCGCCCAGCCGGTAATGCCCGGTTTGATGCTGTGGCGCAAAGCGTAGTAGGGAATCTGCTTGACCAACTGATCGACGAAGAATGGCCGCTCCGGGCGCGGGCCGACAAAGCTCATTTCGCCTTTGAAAACATTGATTATCTGCGGCAATTCGTCAATTCGCAGCTGGCGTATGATGCGCCCGACGCGCGTCGTGCGGTCATCGTTGGGTGCGGCCCAGCGCGGCGTGCCGTCACTTTCGGCACCGTTTTTCATGCTGCGCAATTTATAGATCGTAAAGACGCGCCCGCCCTGCCCGACGCGCTCCTGGCGGTAGAACAGCGGCCATCCGCTTTCCAGAAAAATGCACACCGCCGCCACCAGCAGGGCGGGCAGCGCCAGCAGCAGCAACGCCCCGCTCACGAGCAAATCGAAGAAACGCTTCATGCTTGCGCGCAATACCCCCTGCCGGAAGCCTTCGCCGAGCACCATCCAGCTCGCGTTGACCGACTCCAGCAATACCTGCCGGTACTCGCGCTCGTAGAAGGTCGACAGTTCGGTGACTTTTACGCCGTGCATTCGGCACGCGAGCAGTTCCTGCACCGGCAGCCCGCCGCCGCGCCGCTCTCTTATTGCGACCACGATCTGGTCTATCCCGTATTTTTTCACCACGGAGAACAGCGTGTCTCCCGGCGACATGGGCAGCACCCGCGACAACGGCACGTAGTGCGTTGCCGGCTGCAGTGCGACGTAGCCGACCACCGCATGGTTCGGATTGCGGTCCGCAAACTCCGCCAGCTTCAAAACCCGCGAGCCGGTGCCCAGCACCAGCACACGCTGCTTGAAGGTGCCCAGATTGCCCCAGCGGTGAAAGGCCAGGCGCAACAGTGCGCTTCCGCCCAGCGCGAAGATAACCGTGATAGTGAAGCCGTCCGGCCCCCAATACTGCGACGGCCCCAGACTTGAAATCAGGGCCATCGCGATGGTCCCACCGAGCATCAGGGCAATACCCAAACGGATATGCACCGACCGCACGTCGTCCCAAAAATCAAGGTGGTAGAGCCCCATGCCGATCATGACGCTCAGCATGCCGAGGCCAAATGCAACCGCCTCGATCGAAACCGCAGCGCTCCAACCGGGGTTCGCCCCCCCGTACGTCAGGACATGGAAAGTAAGCCCTACATAACCCGCGAGCATCAGAACCAGCGCTTCCAGAACGAACAGGAGTACCAGTTTTCCGGAAACGAAGTGGCTGAATATCCGAATCATACCCGGCTAACCGCAAGACACATGCCAGCCGGCGAGCGGCGGCGCAACCCTGTATAAAACATATTTTTATCAACTTGTTAGGGAGTTTGTAACGAACCGGTTCAGGGGCGATCCCTGCTTGGATTCCAGCGCTATTGTCGAGTTCGCGTCGACGTGCGTAGAGGGAAGCGCGCGGAGTCTAACACAGCGCAATCGCGACCCCGGCCGCAACCACGGCTGGGCGGGCGGGTGCGCCGAAAGACGTGCACCGCGAAATTTCGGGCCGGGCCGCGGATGGTGACCGGCGCGAACGCGAT
>JAYWDM010000159.1:0-6654 GCA_043779885.1 Betaproteobacteria bacterium
GCGCGGAACTGCACGTCGACCCTGTTTACCTTGGCAAGAATTCACAGAGCCGCCTGGGCAACAAGTTGCCCACCCTACGAAACTTTGGTGAGTGAAAGCACAACGTCGCGTAAACTAACCCGATTACCGACAGGACTTAATCCATGCTCGGCGTTACCGACTACGGCGCTTTTGTCGTCGCGATCATCGTTTTTCTGCTGATCCCCGGTCCGGGAAATCTGGCCTTGATCACCTCGACCAGCAAGGGCGGCATGCGGGGAGGCTTGGCTGCCACCATAGGTGTGATCCTGGGAGATCAAGTCTTGATATTGCTGGCTGTGGCCGGTGTTGCGGCTTTGTTGAGCGCATACCCCGCCGCCTTTCATGCGGTGCAGTGGCTGGGTGCTGCCTATCTCGCGTGGTTGGGCGGCAGGATGCTGTTCGCTAAACCGGGCGCGGCGCCGGTGCTGCACATCAAGCCGCACCACTATATGCGGCAGGCATTCATGATCACGCTGCTCAATCCGAAGGCGATCGTGTTTTACATGGCGTTTTTCCCCTTGTTTGTCGATGCTGCCCGCCATCAGGGGCTGATGACCTTCGCCTTCATGGCGCTTACAATCGCCGCGCTGACTTTTGTTTATGGCTCGATAGCAGTATTGCTGACCCATTTTTTGGCCAGGCGCATGCGTGCCAGTCCGCTCATTGCCCGTTCCTTGGAAAAGCTGGCGGGTCTGTTCCTGATCGGCTTTGGCATCAAGCTGGTCTTGACCCGCTGATTTCTGTGAGTATCGCGGAGGAGAATAAATAGGGGCAGACGAGCTGCGTGGGCAACAAGTTGCCCACCCTACGAAACTTGACCCGTTAGTTTTCGTGAACATCGCGGCGGCTCGCCGGGGGCGTCGAGGGTGGGGATGAGGGCGCGATTTCAAGTTTGGCTTGCAATGAATTTCGTAATACTCAATAGTATTGCCGATGGCGGATGACTACCCGTCTGCTGTCAGGCAAAGTCAGGATGGCGCGAAGTTTTTTGAAATCTCATTTGCGAAGAGGCACACCATGCCGAAAGACATCACACTCGAAGAGGTACGGGCGATGGCCGTCAGTGCGGGCCTCACTCGGCTCACGGACGAGCATCTGCAGCAATTGTTGCGCGCGACACAGACCGCGCGGCAGCGGCGCGCCGCACTGCCGACGGCGAAGCTGACGCCGGCCGACGAACCGTCGCATGTCTTTCGCCTGAGCGAAGGCGAAGCGCAATGAGCGACCTCGCGTTTCTCAGCGTTGCTGAAGCCGCCGGGTTACTGCGCGGCAAAAAACTTTCCCCCGTCGAATACGCCAAGGCGCTGATCGCACGCGTAGAGCAGCACGACGGCAAACTCAATACGTTTCTTCGCTTCACCCCGGACATCGCGCTGGAGGATGCGCGGCGCGCGGAAAGCGAGATCGCGCGCGGCGATTGGCGCGGTCCGTTGCACGGCGTGCCTTACGGGCTCAAGGACATCGTCGACTACGCGGGGCTTCCCACCACGGCGCATTCGAAGATCCTCGCGGACAACGTCGCTGCCGCCGACAGCGCCGTGACGCAAAAGCTGCGCGCGGCCGGCGGCGTCTTCATGGGCAAGCTCTCGACGCATGAGTTCGCCACCGGCGGCCCCTGCTTCGATTTGCCCTGGCCGCCCGCCCGCAACCCGTGGAACCGCGATCATTTCTGCGGCGGGTCGTCGAGCGGCTCCGGAGCGGCAACGGCCGCGGGCTTTGTGCCGGCGGCGATCGGCTCCGACACGGGCGGCTCGATACGCAACCCGGCAACCATGTGCGGAGTCGTCGGCATGAAGGGCACCTATGGTCTGGTCAGCCGGCGCGGCGTGTTTCCGCTCGCGTACTCGCTCGATCACGTCGGCCCGCTCACGCGCACCGTCAAAGACAATGCGTTGATGCTCGACCTCATCGCCGGGCACGATGCGCTCGACCCGGCAAGCGCCGACAATCGCCCAGGCAACTACACCGCCGCGCTCGATCACGGCGTCAAAGGGCTGAAAATCGGCGTCATCCGTCACTTCTACACGCGTGACATTGAGGGCGACGCGGAAATGGTGGGCGGGATAGAAGCGGCGGTAAAAGCGCTCGCCGGCATGGGCGCGACGGTGACGGAGATCGAAACCGCACCCCTGAGTGAATATGCGGCCTGCAACCGCACCATCCTTGCCGCGGAGGCCTACGCGATCCATGAAAAATGGCTGCAGGAGCGTCCTGAGGACTACGGCGGCCTGACCCGCGAGCGGTTTCTGTCCGGCGCTTTCATCAGTGCCGCGGATTACATCAACGCGGTCCGCGTGCGTGCCAGGCTCACGCGTGAATTTCATGCATTGTTTTCCGGTATCGACGTCGTCATAACCGCAAGCGCGCTCGATCCCGCCTGCCGTATCGACGACCCCGCGGAAATCGATCGCACGTACGGCCGCCAGGCGCGCTCGCCGTTCAACGTCACCGGCAGTCCTGCGCTCTCGGTCCCCGTCGGCTTCAGCAAAGCGGGACTGCCATTGGGCATGCAGCTCGTCGGCAGGCCGTTCAGCGAGTCGCTGCTCTATCGCGTCGGACATGCTTACGAGCGGGAATTGCAATGGGTCGAGCGGCATCCGGCGCTGGCCGGGTAGCTGATACGGGCGTCGTTACTGGTATTCGCTTCCTCTTCGCTTGCGGGTGAGTGTTCCCGGAATGCGCTGCGCTCCTTCCGGGCTACGTTTTGCGCAATCAGTTGCTGAGCCGCACATGATGCTCGAGCGTTGCGCAATCCTCATCGGTCTTGAGCCCCGCGGCGCGTATGCCGTGCGCGGCGAGCGCTTCGTCCTGCTCCTGCGTATCGCCGGTGACGCCGACAGCCCCAAGCAATTCGCCGTCGGCGGCGCGGATCAGCATGCCGCCGCCCTCGGCGAATATTTTTTCCTGCGACGCTTTGAACAAGAACTCCATGAAGAGCGGCCGCTGCTCGGTGCGCACGCGCACCAGGCTCGACGAACGCCCGAGCGCCAGCGCGGCATGCGCCTTTCCCATCGCCATCTCGAAGCGCATCATCGCCGAGCCGTCTTCTTTCTTGAATGCCTTGACGATCGCGCCCAACTCGACCACCACCACTGAAACCGGACGGCATTTGAGTTCGCGCGCGCGGGCAATGATGGCGTCGATAATCTTTTCGGCCTGCGACAAGGTAATCATGGACATTATTTTCCCCCCGGTTACCCGAATTATAGGCCGCCGCCAAATGTTGCAGCGCTTCCCCTACAATGCGCGTGACACGAGGAGAAGACATGCGCAAATTCAGTCTGTGTACATCGTTGCTGATCGCCGCCGCGGGGGCGCTGGCAGCACCGCCCGCATGGGCGGCCGAGAGCTATCCCGTGAAACCCGTGCGCTTTCTGGTCGGCTTCGCCCCCGGCGGGTCCAACGATCTGGTGGCGCGCATCGTGGCGGCGAAACTGGGCCCAGCCCTGGGCCAGCAGGTGGTGGTCGACAATCGCGCGGGCGCGGGCGGCAACATCGCGCACGACATCGTCGCCAAGGCGGCGCCGGATGGCTACACGATGGTGCTGGCGTCGGTGGCCTCGCTCGCCATGAGTCCGGGGCTGCTGGGCAAAATGCCGTTCGATCCGATCAACGACTTTGCGCCGGTGGTGCAACTGGTCGATGTAACGAGCCTGCTGTCCGCGCATCCCTCGAGCGTGTCCAAAACGCTCAAGGATTTCGTGGCGCGCGCCAAACAGCAGCCCGGTACGCTCAATGTGGCCAACCCCGGCACGGGCAGCATCGGCCACCTGTCATTCGAGTTGTTCAAAGCCACGGCGGGTATCCGTGTCGTCAACGTGCCCTACAAGGGCGGCGGACCGTCGGTGATCGACGCGATTTCGGGGCAGGTTGAATTCCTCGCCGGCGTAATTTCAACCGGCGCGCCGCATGTGAGGTCGGGCAAACTGCGCGGCCTTGGCGTCACCAGTCTCAGGCGCTCACCGGTTTTGCCGGACGTGCCGAGCATCGCGGAAAGCGGCTATCCGGGATTCGAAGCAAGCGGCTGGCTGGGCATTGCGTTTCCGGCGAAAACGCCGGGCGCCATTGTCGCGCGCATGCACAAGGCGGCGGTTGACGTAATGGCCACGCCCGAGGTGCGCGAGCAACTGCAGAGCGCCGGGCTGGAGCCGGCCGTGAAGGATACCGAAGCGTTTCGCCGCTACATCAAGTCGGAGCTCGCGAAATGGACGAAGCTGATCAAAGACGCGGGAATCAAGGCGGACTGAGAACTGCGCGCGAAGCACAGCGCAGGCGAGCCGCCTGTGCAGGGTTGATATGCAGGCGCTTTTTCCGCTGCGCCGGCGGCTGATGCTTAGTTCGATTCCTTGATCGTCCTGCCGCTGGTGGCCTGGGTCGGGCGCGCGTTCATCGGGTGCATGCGCATGAAAAGGCCCAGTTGATCCGCCGAGGCCTGGACCGGTTGCTTCATGACTATCCACAACACGTCTTCGGTGCACGGGGGTGTGGTCAACGAACCCATATAGGTGAAATACCGGCGGTCCTCGGGCAGCAGTTTGGCCAGATCGAGATTGGTCGCGCCCGCGACTTCTTCGCCTTTCTCCAGCGGCAGATTGTTCAGAACCGTCTGTATCGCAGGTTGGCGCGCGCCGTTCTCCACCAGCACCGCAACGACGCCCAGCCTGCCTTCGCTGTCTTTGTGCACGAGATGCACGACCATGTCGTACTGGCGTCCGTCGATCGATTCTTCCGACGGGCTGTGAAAGTGGAACTGCACCAGCTTGAACCGCCGACCCATCACGCGCATGGAGTTCCAGCCGTTGACGTTGGCCTGGATGGTATGGCCGTTGTCGATGACCTTGAAGCCGCTGGGCCGGTATTCGAATGTGACCGGTTCGAGATCGAGCTTCATGCCGTCGCGGATATCGATCGGCGACTGGCGTTCGCCGCTGCCGCACTTGGCGAATTCCGGCGCCAGCCGCGCCCAGGCGTGGGGGCCCGTTTCGCCCTCATACGACCAGTGCAACGAGTGCGGCGCCGCCGCGGTGACTTGCACTGTGGCCGCGTTCTCGGCGCCCTTTACCGGGGCGGTCGTGGTCGCCAGCGCAACGCGGCGCGGCGCGGGGCTCTTGTAGGGTTTGGCCGGAGCATGTTGCGGCGCCGGAGCTTCAATTGGATTGCGCTCGACCGCGGCCATCGCCGCAGCGGGTTTGGTGGCTGCCGCCGTGGGTTTAATTGACGCTGTTACCGCGGGTGTAGCCGCCTCGGCGGGTGCGGATTTGGCCGCAGCCCCGGCGTCGAGTTTGGCTTTGAGAGTCGCCCCTGTGAGTTTCTCCGCAGGCGCGGGCGCGGCTTTATGTTCTTCGGCAGTCGCGGACAGCGACAAGGTCAGTCCCAAAATCAGGACAGACAAACCGCGTTGGCAACGGTTTGCCCACCCTGCAAGACGGCGCTCTTTGTAAATCATTTCATGGGTCCTCTGAAAACGATAGCGGGTTACCTCTCTATATCGGTCTGCAAAGGACATTTCTTTAGCGGCGGTGCTCCACCCCTCCCCACCCCCCCAAAAAAACGGGGCGAGGAAGAAAATCTGCGGATTACGCCGTCAGTTGCCTCACGAGCTGCTCGACGTAACGCAGCGTAAGCTCGCGCATCTCGTCTGGCTTGAGGTTGCTGACCGGGTGCGGCAATTCGATGTACGGGTGCCCGTCCATGCCTTTCGCGCGGAACTGGAACACTGCCGCGTTGGTGAACGCCTGGGTGATGATGGTCGTCGCCGGGATGCCGAGTTTTTCGAACTCTACGGTGTCGTGCACACTGCACAACGTGCAGGACCCTCATCCACCGAGCGCGGCGACCGCGACCTGCACTTCCCCGGCCATCCCGGTTATCAGCGCATCGGTCGCGGGTTTCGAGTAGTGCTCTTTGCGGCGTATCACCACTTTCGCCACGCCGTAGCGTTCGCGCAGCGCGGACGCCACCGTTTCCAGTATCACGTCAGCCTGCTCTTTGGTGTTGTCGAGCAGTCCGACGATTTTGCCCGCCAGGTCCATCGGGCGCGGCGCCAATGCGATTCTCGTTTTGCCGCCACCGGCGGTGGGGTCGATGAATGGCAGGTCGTTGGGCATGGGAATCCCTTCATTGATCAGTTATGGATTAACTGCAAATTCTGATTGTAGCCGCAGATAAACGCAGATAAACGCGGATTAGGTCAAATACTTCAAACGCGCAACAAATTATTTCCGTGAATTTCATCCGCGTTTATCTGCGGCTCATGATCCATGTGTTAGACAGAATACTTGCCGTGCACCGCACGGCTGCCGCCGCTCCAGCCGTGGCAGATCGCGGTGCATGGGCCCCAGCCGCCGGCGACGATCAGCTGCAGGTCCTGCGCATCCTTGATCGCAGGAATGAAGCAATCGTCGTCATCCGGATCGACTTTGATCGGAAACTGCAGCGCGCGCTCGCGCCGCCAGTTGCCGCCGCCTTTGAGATCGCGCACCTTGCGGCCCGCCATCTCGCACAATTGGCGATGCACGTCCGCGCGGGTGAGGCCGCCGTTCGCGCAGATCGCCGCGTGCTGCGGGCCCATCGCGACGACCATGTCGGAACGCGCGTGCATGTTCCACGAGCCCATGCCGGTCATGCCGTCGG
>JAYWDM010000160.1:0-6653 GCA_043779885.1 Betaproteobacteria bacterium
CCCGATTGAACTGAAGGTGCTCGCGATATTTTTCGGCGGCATCGTTGCCGGCGCCGCCTGCGCGCTCGTTGCCGAACCTGCAACCGGCGTGTGGGGGCGGGTGCTCGACCACGCGCTGCTGCTGTCGGTGCTTGCGCTGGTACTTCTGTCCGTTAATTTCGCCGTGCTGTACGGTTTGGCCCGCGTCAGCGCCAACCGGGCTATCGTAATCTATCTCTTTGAACTGGTGATCACCGCGGTTTCGGCGTGGCTGCTCGCCGGTGAGGCGTTGAGCATCAAGGACTGGTGCGGCGGTGGCATGATAGTGGCGGCCGGCCTGCTCTCCGACCGGCTGGCCCCGGCAGGGGCGGAGGCGCCTAGCGCGTGCTTGGCGATTCCGGCAGCGCGGCCAGATTAACCGCGGGCGATGGACGCCAGCCCTTCTTGCGCATCTCCGCTACCACGGTCGTAAAGATGCCGCCGCGCACGTAAAATTTTGCGGTGAGGCGCATGAAGCGCGGCCTGGTTGCCCTGGCCAGATCGTCGAGGATGCGGTTGGTCACCGCTTCATGAAATGCGCCTTCGCTGCGGAAGGACCAGATGTAAAGTTTCAGGCTTTTCAACTCCACGCACGTGCGATCCGGCACGTAGTCGAGATAGAGGGTTGCGAAGTCAGGCTGGCCGGTCTGCGGACACAGGCAGGTAAACTCCGGTATTTCCATGTGAATCCTGAAGTCGCGGCGCGGCTGCGGATTTGCAAACGTCGCCAGGCGCTGGCTGGGCGTGCTCGGCATTAGGGCAGTTGAAACAAATCAGTTAAAATATTCAGTTGAAGTATGGTCCGGATTATAACTCTACCTGGCAAAGAAAAAATTGCGCCTCACTGAAATCAAGCTCGCCGGCTTCAAGTCCTTCGTCGATCCCACCAGTATTCCCGTGCCAGGCCAGTTGGTCGGCGTAGTCGGCCCCAACGGCTGCGGCAAATCCAACATCATCGATGCGGTGCGCTGGGTGCTCGGCGAGTCGTCGGCGCGCCATTTGCGCGGGGAAACGATGCAGGACGTGCTGTTCAACGGTTCCGGCAACCGCCAGACGGTCAATCGCGCGAGCGTGGAACTGGTGTTCGACAACAGCCTGGGCAAAGCGGGCGGCCAGTGGGCGGGCTACGGTGAAATTTCCGTCAAGCGGGTGCTCGAGCGCGACAGCGAATCCGCGTTCTACATCAACAATCTGCATGTGCGGCGGCGCGACGTCGCGGATATCTTTCTCGGTACCGGCCTTGGCGCTCGCGCCTATGCAATTATCGAACAGGGCATGATCTCGCGCATCATCGAGGCGAAGCCCGAAGAGTTGCGCATTTTTCTGGAGGAAGCCGCGGGCGTTTCCAAATACCGCGAGCGCCGGCGCGAAACCGAATTGCGCCTCGCCGATACGCGGGAAAATCTCCTGCGTGTCGAAGACATCCGGCTGGAACTCGACAAGCAGCTCGAACACCTGCGCGCGCAGGCGGAGGTGGCGCGGCAGTATCACGGCTTGCAGGAGCAGTTGCGCATGGCGCAGAACCTCCTGTGGCTGCAGAAAAGACGCGAGGCCACCAGCGCGCGCGAGCGGTATACGCGTGAAATCGCGAAACTGGTGATTGAGCTCGAAGCGCAAACCGCGCGGCTGCGCGAAGCCGAGCGCCGCATCGAGGAACTGCGTGATCGTCACCATGGATCCAGCGACGCGGTGCATGTCGCGCAGGGCAGTCTCTACGAAACCAACGCCGAGTTTGCGCGCCTGGAGCAGCAGATTCAGCATGTCCGCGAGAATCGCCAGCGCATCGGCAATCAGTTGGCCGCGCTCGACAGCCAGCTTGAACAAGGCGCGAACCAGCTGCACACGCAGCGTGCGGGTCGCGACGAGTGGCGGCAGGAAGAAACCAGCGCGCAGCAGCAGGTCGAAGCGAGCCAGTCCGCCGCCGCCGCGGCGGCCGCACGCTTGCCGCAGGCGGAGGAGGAGTATCGCGCAAGCCGGGAAGGACGCGACCTCCTGCAGCACGGCGTGGCTGAAAACATGCAGGCGCTGCAGCTTGAGCAGACGCGCGGCGAGCATACGCTGAAAACACTCGCTCAACTCGAGCAGCGCGAGCAACGATTGCGCGAGGAGCAGGCGGCGCTGGCGCCGCCCGACAGTGATGAACTTGATCGATTGCGCGCGCAGCTCGCGGCGCTGGAAGCGCAACATCGCGAAAAGCGCGAATTACTCGATGCCGAGGAAGCACTGGTGCCGCGGCTCGAACTGGCATTGCGCGACCAGGGGGTGGCGGTGGAGCCGGTGGCGCAACAGGTCACCGCGCTGGAAGCCCGCGTTGACGCGCTTACACAGTTGCAGGACCGGATTGCACGCAGCGCAACGATGCAGGGCTGGCTCGCGGCGCACGATCTGAATGCGGCGCGCCGCCTGTGGCAGGACATCGAAATTGAAGCCGGCTGGGAAGACGCGCTCGAAGCAGTATTGCGTGAACGACTGAACGCCATTGGACTTGACGATCTTGGGCAGGCCGCGCCCTGGCTTGGCGATCTGCCGCCCGGCAAAATGACCGTGTACACCGCAGCCGCGGACCTTGCTGCGCCAATTGCGCCGTTCGGACTCGAGCCGCTGGCGGCGTACGTGCGCTGCAAGAATGCGACGGCGGCCGGCGTGCTGGCCGATTGGCTGCACCAGGTTTACATTGTCAAGGACAGGCACGCGGGACTTGCGCTGCGCACTCGATTGCCCGCGGGCGCGTTGCTCGTATCCGGCGACGGTCATGTGTTCACGCGCCATAGCGTGAGCTTTCACGCGCCGGACTCGGAACTGCATGGCGTGCTGTCGCGCCAGCGCGAGATCGAAGCATTGACCAACGAGCTCGTGAGCGAACACGCGCGACTGGCGACGCAGCGCGCCGACCTGGCCGCCGCGACAACGCGCCTGGATCAATGCAGGGCGGCGCGCAATGAACTGCGCGTTGCTGCCGGATTGCTCCAGCAGTCGTACCACGAAGCCCAGCTTGCCATACTCAAGTTGTCCGAACAGGCCCACCGCGTGAGTCTGCGCGGCGAGCAGATCGCCACGGAGCTTGCGGAAATCGGCGTGCAATCGGAACATGAACGGGGCGCGCACGCTGCGGCGCAGGATAACGTCGCGCAGTTGAGTAAAGCGCGTAGCGAGCTGCAGGCCGGGCTTGCCGCCTCGGTCGCGCGTTATGCCGCGGCGGAGACGACGCTCGCGCAGCAACGGCACGCGCAGCAGCAGGCGGAGCGTGCCGCGCAGGAAGCGGTTTTTCATCTGACGACCTGCGCGAACAAGATCGCCGAACTCGACAATGCGATCAAGCTGGTGGAGGACAACGTCAATATCGTGCAAGCGGGTATCGCGCGGCACGCGGAGGAGTTGCGCGGTCTCGACGAAGCGCCCCTCAACGCCGAGCTCGAGCAAGTCATCCAGGTGCGCGCGCAGAAGGAACAGGCGCTGGCCGCCGCGCGTGACGCACTCGAAGCGACGGAAACCGCACTGCGCGAGACCGAACAGGAACGGCTCGCCATCGAGCAGAACCTCAATCCGGTTCGCGAGCGCATCAATGAAGTCAGGCTCAAGGAACAGGAAGCCCGCCTGACCGAGGAGCAATTTGCGCAGCAACTGGCCGCGGCCGGCGCCAATGAAGAGGAAGTCGCGGCGCAGCTCGAAAAGGGCAAGCGCTCAGGGGCGTGGCAGGCCGATATCGCCCGCCTTAACGACGAGATCGGCGCGCTCGGCGCGGTCAACCTCGCGGCGCTCGAGGAACTTGACACCGCGCAACAGCGCAAGAACTATCTTGACGCGCAGTCGCAGGATCTTAACCAGGCGCTGACGACGCTGGAGGATGCGATCCGGCGCATTGATCGCGAGACGCGGGAGCGTTTGCAGCATACGTTCGATGAAGTTAACACGCATTTCGGACGGCTTTTCCCATCGCTTTTCGGCGGCGGCCAGGCGCGGTTGCTGCTGACAGGGGAAGAAATACTCGACAGCGGCGTGCAGGTGATCGCGCAACCGCCGGGCAAGAAAAACAGCTCCATACACCTCCTGTCTGGCGGCGAAAAGGCGTTGACCGCGTTATCGCTGGTGTTTGCGCTGTTCCAGTTGAATCCGGCGCCATTCTGCCTGCTCGACGAGGTCGATGCGCCTCTGGACGATACCAATACCGAGCGATTTTGCGATCTGGTCAAGACCATGTCGGCCAATTCGCAGTTCCTGTTCATCAGCCACAACAAGATCACGATGGAGATCGCCAATCAGTTGATCGGTGTAACGATGCAGGAGGCCGGCGTATCGCGCGTGGTCGCGGTCGATATCGAAGAAGCGTTGAAGCTCGCGGAAGAGGCCGCATGAGACCCGGCATACGGATATGAGCGATTTGCAGATAAGTCTGCTCGGGATAGGCGCCTGCGTCGTTGCCGGCGTTTATCTGTTCAACTCGTGGCAGGAGCGGCAGTTTCGCCGCCGCGCGGAAGAGGCCTTTGCGGGCGAACACGCCGACGTGCTGATGCCCGCCGCCGCACCCCGCGGGGAGGCGGCGGACGAGCGGGTCGAGCCGAAGCTGGAAACCCCGCCCGCCGCGGCGCCGCTGTCGAGGCCCGCGACGGCGCCGGCGCGCGGCGCAATCGCACTCGATCCGCTGATCGATTACGTGGTCGAGGTGGAGCTCGCCGCAGCGAACGACGGCAAGGATCTGCACGACGAGTTGATCGCGCTGACGGCGGACTGGGGCAAGACCGTGCTGGTCGCCGGCTACGACCCTGCGGCGGGCGAGTGGCGCGCCGGCGACAATGTCGGCGGCAAACCGGCCATGCGACTGCGTTTCGCGCTGCAAATGTGCAATCGCGCGGGATGCATAGAAACCGCGCGCCTGACCGCCTTTCGCACGGCGGTGATGCTGTGGGCGCAACGCCAGGATGGCACGGCCAAGTGCCTCGACGTCGCTGACGCGCACGCGCTGGCGGTGCAACTCGACCGTTTCTGCGCTGACGTCGATATCGCGATCGGCATCAATGTGGTCGCGCAGGGCGGCGGCTCGTTCTCCGGCACCAAGATCCGCGCCCTGGCGGAAGCAGGCGGACTCAGGCTCGAAAGCGACGGCGTGTTCTATTTGCGCAGCGACGACGGCGAGACGCTCTTCGCGCTCGACAATCACGAGCCCATGCCGTTCGTGCCGGAGCAGATGAAGGCGCTGGTTACGAGCGGGGTCACGTTTTTGCTCGATGTGCCGCGCGTACCGGATGCGCTGCGCAGGTTTGATGTCATGCTGGTGACGGCGCGCAACTTCGCGGCGACGCTGGGCGGCGTACTGGCGGATGACAACCGCACGGCGCTGACGGATGAAGCCATCGACAAAATACGCCGTCAGCTGACGGGCATCCTCGCGAAGATGGAGGCGGGCCAGATTGCCGCCGGAGGCGCGCGCGCGCTGCGACTGTTTTCGTGAATGGCGATCGCACCGCAAATTCTCGCGCTGGTGAAAAAACTGCGCGCCGGTCTGGATCAGCACAATTACAACTATTACGCGCTTGACCGTCCCGTCATTTCGGACGCCGAGTACGACGGCATGTTTCGGGACCTGCTAGGACTGGAACAGCAGTATCCGCAGCTTGTCACGCCCGATTCGCCCACGCAGCGCATCGGCGCGGCGCCGGTGGCCGGCTTTACACAGGTCACGCATCGCACGCCCATGCTGTCGCTCAGCAATGCATTTTCCGAGGAAGATGTTCTCGCTTTCGACAGCCGTGTGCGGGAGGCGGTCGACGCCGATACGGTTGAATACGCGGCAGAACCGAAGTTCGACGGGCTTGCGATCAGTCTGACCTACGCCGATGGCTTGTTCATTACGGGCGCGACGCGCGGCGACGGATATATCGGCGAGGACGTCACCGCCAATCTGCGCACCGTGCGCGCGATCCCGCTGAGACTGCGTGATGCGCATCCGCCGGACGTGCTCGAAGTGCGCGGCGAGGTGCTGATGCTGCGCGCTGATTTCGACCGCCTGAATCACCGGCAGCGCGAGCTCGGGGAAAAAGAATTCGTCAATCCGCGCAACGCGGCCGCCGGATCGTTGCGCCAACTCGATCCGCGCGTCACGGCGGCGCGGCGGCTCGCGTTTTACGCCTACGGGACCGGTGCGCCGATCGACGGTGACCTGCGCAAACACTCGCGCGTGCTGGACCGGCTTGCGGCGCTTGGTTTCCCGGTTGCCGCCGCGCGCAAAGTGGTCGAAGGCGCCGAAGGCATGCTCGGTTATTTCCGGGCGCTTGGCGCCGAGCGCGCCAATCTCCCGTTCGACATCGATGGTGTCGTTTATAAAGTCAATGATTTGTCCGTCCAGCACGCGCTGGGTTTCGTGTCGCGCGCTCCGCGGTTCGCGCTTGCGCATAAATTTCCGGCCGAGGAGGCGACCACCGTCGTCGACGGCATCGACGTCCAGGTCGGACGCACCGGCGCGTTGACCCCGGTGGCGAGGCTGCGGCCGGTGTTCGTTGGCGGGGTAACGGTCACCAATGCGACACTGCACAATGAAGACGAAGTTCAGCGCAAAGATATACGGGTGGGCGATACGGTGGTCGTGCGGCGGGCCGGCGACGTCATACCCGAAGTCGTCCGCGTAATCGCCGATCAACGGC
>JAYWDM010000161.1:0-6651 GCA_043779885.1 Betaproteobacteria bacterium
TTTTACGTGCCGCGGTCGCACCCGGACGGTTACAGCGTCAATGCCCGATGCCTGGATGAAGGAACGGTCGAATCCATGTCGGTCATTCCCTCCGACGGCAGGAATTGGGAAAAAACATATTCGCCGGGGCGGGGCAAGCTGCTCGAATGAGGTGGTCGACCAGCCGCCTTTTTCCGGGCGACGCCCGCGAATCAGCATTGCGCGCTTTCGTCGGTGCACCTCAACCGGGACGCCGGAGCCGGCTTTCACTCACGCGCCCGCGGAACAGATAAAATCCGGCGATGAATTCAGAATTTCGCAGAGTCGCCGCAGCCGATCTGCAGGAATTTATCGCGCGCGCGTTCGTCGCAATCGGCATTTCCGCGCCGGAAGCGGCGAGCATCGCCGAACTGATGACCCGCGCCGATGTGAATGGCGCCGACGGGCATGGCGTGTTCCGCCTGCCGCAGTATATTCGCCGCATTAAAGGCGGCGCGGTCAACATCAAGCCCGACATTCGTGTGGAACGTGAAGCGCCCGGCATGGCGCTCGTCGATGGCGACAATGGCATGGGGCACCTGGTCATGCGCTTCGCTACAGACAAAGCGATCGAAAAGGCAAAAGCGGCGGGCACGGCGTGGGTCGGCGTCAAGGCGAGCAATCATGCGGGGCCGGCATCGCTATACGCGAGCATGCCCATCGCGCACGACATGATCGGCGTGTATCTGGCGGTCGGCAACGCGAACCATCTCGCCGCGTGGGGCGGACTCGATATGCTGTTGTCGACAAACCCGATTGCGGTCGGCGTGCCGGCCGGCGCCGAGCCCCCCATCGTGCTCGATATGGCGACGACCGTTGCCGCCTACGGCAAAGTCAAAACCGCTGCGCAGCGCGGCGAAGCCATGCCCGAGGGGTGGATGATCGATCGCGAGGGCCGCCCGCTCACCGATCCGAAGCGCGCGAACGAGGGCCTGCTGCTGCCGATCGGCGGTTACAAAGGCTACGGGCTCGCACTGGTGTTCGGATTGCTTGCCGGCACGCTCAACGGCGCGGCGATGGGTCGCGACGTGGTCGATTTCAACAATGACGACACCTCGCCAACCAATACGGGTCATGTCATCGTCGCCATCAACGTCGCGATGTTCCGCGAGATCGGCGAGTTCAAGGCGAGCGTTGACCAGCTGATACGCGACATTCGAAACTCCAAGCGGCTGCCCGGCGTTGACGCGGTCCGGTTACCCGGCGAACAAAGTCACGCCAAGCGCGAAGAACGCTCACGGCTCGGCGTTCCGCTGCCGGACGCGCTGGAGAGGAATCTTGATCAGCTCGCTGCCGAACTGGGTATCGCGCCGCTTGGATAGGCCGGCCTCATACGGTGTAAGTTTCGTTGGCGCCGGCCGACGAACCAGGTTGCAGCACGCGTAACCCGGATGAATGCAATAAAATCCGGGGATAGACTATTGCGGGCGAGCGAACCCGGAATGTGCTGCGCTCCTTCCGGGCTACGTTCTGCTGCTGTACCGACAAAGGAAGACACATGGTCAGACTCGTTGATTTGCCCGATTGGGAACGCGCGCACATGCTCGACAAGGTGAAGGACCTCGCGGGCTTCGACGCGCGACCGTGGGTGACTCCGCCGCCGCTGAAGAAGTGCCGTATCGCGATCATTTCGACCGCCGGGCTGCACACGCGCGGCGACCGCCCGTTCGGGCCGAGCGCCCTATCGACGGACTACCGCATCATCCCCGGCGCCACGCCGGCGGCGGACTTCGTGATGAGCCACCAGTCGGTGAACTACGACCGCACGGGTTTCCAGGAGGACCACAACGTCGCGTTTCCGCTCGATCGTCTCAACGAGCTTGCGCGCGATGGCGTGATCGGCGCGGTCGCCGATTATCACTACTCGTTCATGGGCGCGGCATCGATCCGCAAGATCGAACCGAAAGCCCGCGAGCTTGCCGGATTGTTGAAAAAAGACCGCGTCGACGCGGTGCTGCTAAGTCCGGTCTGACCGAACTGCACGTGCGCCGTCGGCGCACTCGGCCACTACCTCGAAACGGCGGGCATCGCGACCACGCAGATTTCGCTCGTGCGCGAGCATACGGCTGCGATCAATCCTCCGCGCGCTTTGTGGGTGCCGTTCATGCTCGGCCGCCCGTTCGGCGTGCCGGGTGACAGCGCATTTCAGCGGCGCGTATTGCTGGCGGCGCTGCGCCTGCTCGAAGCACCGGCGGGGCCGGTGCTCGAAGATTATCCGGAAGACGCGCCGCCCCCCCGCGAGGAAGAAATGCAGGGCGTCGCGTGCCCGGTGAGTTTCGAGCGCGCAGCGGACGACAGCGACCTTGGCGCACAACTTGCGCGCGAAATTGAAGAACTGGCGCCCTGGCATGACCTGGCGTCGAAACGCCGCGCGCGCACCACTACAGGCGTAAGCGGATTGCCTATGGAAGAGGCCGCGCGTATCGTGGCTTCGTATCTGACCGCATCGCCGGCGCCCATTCTCGACGGCATGAGCGCGGGCGAAACGCTCAAGATCGTGTGTGACGACATGCGCGCTTACTACTACGAAGCCGCTGCCGCCCAGCCGGGCAATCCCGATGCGCAGGCGGTCCTGCACTGGTTCTGGCACGACACCGCCGCCGGACGCGCGTTCCTGGCCCTGCAGAAAATCTGCGTCGCCAGCAGCGACAAATCGTTGCAGGTGCTGGGTGGAAATTCCCTGGTGCCGCGCGCGATCATGCATGCGCTGGCGAAACACTAGAATCCACCGCAAAAACCTGCAACAACCATCAGCCGCGCGTCAGTGATGGACGCGCATAATGCGGATAACTTCCGGCGTGCGGCGCAGGGCGCGCATGATCTGCGCGAGATGCAGGCGGTTGAAAACCTGCAGCGTGAAGTGCATCGTCGCGTACTGATCGCCCTGCCCGGGGTCGACCGCGACGTTGTCGATGTTCGAGTCAGCGCCCGCGATGGCCGCGGCGACCTTGGCGAGCACGCCGCGCTGATTGATCACGACGAGCTTGATGCTGACGTTGAAGAGTTTCTTGGTTTCGGGGGACCATTCGACGTCGATGACTTTGTCGGGATCGGTGCGTGTTTTCGCGATGACCGGGCAATCGTGGGTGTGGATCACCATGCCCTGGCCTTTGCTGATGAGGCCGATGATCGGGTCGCCCGGAATCGGCCTGCAGCAGTGCGCGAACTGCACCGCCATGCCTTCCGAGCCGCGGATCATCACGGGCGCCACCGCCCTGCGCTCCTCGCCGGGAGCCTCGCCGAGCGACAGCAGGCGGCGCGCGACGACTACGCTCAGGCGCTTGCCCAGGCCGATGTCGGTAAGAATGTCCTCGCGTGATTTCGCGCCGGTGTCCTTCAGGAGCTTCTCCCACTGCGACTCCTTGATGTCGGCGGGGCCTGTGCGCAGGACGCTCAGGGCCTGATTGAGCAGCCGCTCGCCAAGCTGCGCCGATTCCTGGGACTGCACGGATTTGAGAAAATGCCGGATGTGCGAGCGGGCCTTGGCGGTGGCCACGTAGTTCAGCCACAGCGGATTGGGCTTGGCATGCGAAGCCGTGATGATCTCGACGCGCTCGCCGTTGTGCAACTCGGCCCTGAGCGGCATCAACTCGTCGTTGATCTTGACCGCGACACAGCGGTTGCCGATATCGGTGTGCACGGCGTAGGCGAAATCCACCGCGGTCGCGCCGCGCGGCAACGACAGGATCTTGCCTTTCGGCGTGAACACGTACACCGCGTCGGGGAAGAGGTCGACCTTGAGATGTTCGAAAAACTCGGTTGAGTCGCCGCTGCCGGATTGAATTTCGAGCAGGCTTTGCAGCCACTGGTGGGTCTTCTTCTGCAATTCGCTGAGCGACGCGTCGGTGCTCTTGTAGAGCCAGTGCGACGCGACGCCGGCCTCGGCGATCTTGTGCATTTCCTGCGTGCGTATCTGCACTTCGATCGGGCTGCCGAACGGGCCGAACAGGCGCGTGTGCAGCGACTGATAACCGTTTGCTTTCGGGATCGCGATGTAGTCCTTGAACTTGCCCGGTATCGGCTTATAGAGCGAGTGCAGCGAGCCCAGCACGAGATAGCATGACGGCACGTCCTTGACGACGATGCGAAAGCCGAACACGTCGTGCACCTTGGCGAACGACAGGCGCTTCTCGCGCATTTTGCGGTAGATGCTGAAAAGATGCTTCTCGCGGCCATGCACGGCGGCGTCGATGCCGTCCTTCGTCAGCCGGTTGTTGATCGCCGTCTCGACCTTGCCGACAACCTCGCGCCGGTTGCCGCGCGCGCTTTTCAATGCCTTCGACAGCACGCGGTTGCGCGCCGGATACAGGTAACTGAAGCTCAGGTCTTCGAGTTCCTGGTAGATGGCGTTCAAGCCAAGGCGGTTGGCGATCGGCGCGTAGATGTCGAGCGTCTCGCGCGCGACACGCTGTCTTTTCGCCGCCGGCACCGCACCGAGCGTGCGCATGTTGTGCAGCCGGTCGGCGAGCTTGATGAGAATAACGCGGACGTCGCGCGCCATCGCGAGCAGCATTTTGCGGAAACTCTCCGCCTGCGCCTCCTCGTGCGTGTCGAACTCGATGCGGTCGAGCTTGGATACGCCGTCGACGAGATCCGCGACGGGCTTGCCGAATTTCTTGCTGATTTCCGCCTTGGTAACGGCGGTATCTTCCATGACGTCATGCAGCAGCGCGGCACTCAGCGCCTGCGAATCCAGATGCAATTGCGCGAGGATGTTGGCGACCGCCAGCGGATGCGAGATGTACGGATCGCCCGAGGCGCGAAACTGGCCGGTGTGGGCGATTTCGCTGAAGTGATACGCGGTTTCGACCCGCGTTACATCTTCCGGCTTGAGGTAGCCGGACCATTCCTTGAAAAGTTCAGCGGCGTCGGGCATGGCGCCGGAACGCTAAGAGTGCCTGCCACGATGAACGCGCGCGTGTTTCATCGTGGCAGGCACTCTATGGGATGCGGGCGCGAGGATGATGTTGAGTATGCCGGAACTCATTTTTCATCCGTTACCCCGGGCTACGACGGGGTCTTGTTGAGTATGTCGAGCCCGTAGTGGCCGCCGGCGAGTTCGCGCAGCGCGATGACGGTGGACTTGTCGCGATTGGCTTCCACCATCGGTGTTGCGCCGTTGGCAATCTGGCGTGCGCGATAAGTCGCGGCGAGCGTCAGCTCGAAACGGTTGGGGATGATTTTCAGACAGTCGTCTACAGTGATGCGGGCCATGGGCAATTTCCTTATTTCATGTCATGCGGTTGATCAGGTCGCTGTGGCGCAGAAGCTGGCTGGATGCCAGCAGTCGCCGGGCGCGGACGATGCTGCCAAGATCGCGCACCGCCTCGTCGAATTTATCGTTAATAATAACATACTTATACTCGCTCACGTGGCTGATTTCCGCGCGTGCGGCGGCGAGCCTCCTGGCGATGACGTCCGGCGGGTCCTGCGCGCGCGTGTTGAGCCGCGCCAGCAGCGATTCGAACGACGGCGGCATGATGAAGATGCCGATCGCGTCCGGGATCAGTTGCCTGACCTGGGAGGCGCCCTGCCAGTCGATTTCGAGCAGTATGTCGGCCCCGGCGGCGCGCTGATCGCGAATCCACTGGTGCGAAGTGCCATAGTTGTTGCCGTGAACGCAGGCGCTTTCGAGGAACGCGCCTGCGTTGACCATGGCATCGAAATCCGGGCCGCTGACGAAATGATAGTCACGACCGTCGACTTCGCCGGGGCGCGGCTTGCGCGTGGTATACGACACCGACAGCTTGATTCCCTGATCGGTTTTCAGCATCTCGGCGACGAGGCTGGTTTTACCCGCTCCGGACGGCGCGGAAACGATGAATAGATTGCCGGTCATGAATGTGAAGGGTGAAGGGTGAAGGGTGAATGAGCGGCGCGATCCCGCGCGTCCGTGTAGGGCGCAATTAGAGTCTTTGCATTGATAAGCCGTGCGCGGGGCGCACGGTTCAACCCTTCACCCTTCACCCTTTACTCGATGTTTTGGATCTGCTCGCGCATCTGCTCGATCAGCAGCTTGAGTTCGATCGCCGCCTCGGACAATTCCTTTGCCACCGATTTCGAACCGAGTGTGTTCGCCTCGCGGTTGAGCTCCTGCATGAGGAAATCCAGGCGCTTGCCGGCCGACCCGCCGCCCTTGCCACCGGAGGCGATGACCCGCTCCACTTCATCGAGGTGCGCCGAAAGCCGCGACAGCTCTTCGGCAATGTCGATTTTTATGCCGTACACGGCAACCTCCTGGCGGATACGCTCTTCATCGCCGCTGGCCAGCACTTCGCGCAGGCGCGTGGACAGCCGCTCTTGATAGGCCGCCACTATCTGCGGCATCAGCGGCGCCAGCGTCGATACCTTCTGGCGCATCGCCGTAACGCGCTCAAGAATCATTTGCCCGAGTTTGGCGCCCTCGCGTTCGCGCGTCGCCGCAAGTTCGGCCACGCCCTGGCGGGCGAGCGCGAGCGCCGGTTCACGCAACGCGTCGAGCGACACTTGGTTGCCGGCCAGAACACCGGGCCAGTGCAACAGTTCGCCAAGACCGAGCGGCTGCGCCTCGGGCACCACGGCCTGCGCCTCACGCGCCAGCGCCGCCACACGCATGAGCAGGTCGCGGTCAAGGGCAAGGCTCGCCGCGGCTTG
>JAYWDM010000162.1:0-17178 GCA_043779885.1 Betaproteobacteria bacterium
TCAAGCTTGCGGCCGAGCAATCCGCCCTTCGCGTTTGCGGCCTTGACGCACAGCTGGTAACCGCGCTGCACCGCCAAACCAAACTCGGCATACACGCCGGTCATCCCGAGTGAAGTGCCGATGCGGATCGGCGACTGTGCCTGCGCGATTCCGGCGAGACCCAACGACACTGCGGCGGCGACGAGCGCAGCAACAGTTATTCGCATCACGGCCGCTTGCTCCACTCCGGCGTCGGCACGCGCGGCTTGTCGGCGGCGAGTTCCTCCGGCGCGACGATCGCTTTCTTGCCGTCCTGCCACTGGATCGTCAGCGCCTTGTGCCCCACCTGGAACCCGCCGGCATCCACCCTGAAAGGCCCGAAGACGGTATTCATCTCAAGCTTCAGCAGCGCCTCCCGCACCTTTTCTTTGTCGAGCGAGCCGGCGCGGCGTATCGCTTCGTGCAGTAATTCGCATCCGCTATAGCCGGCCGCGGAGTGATAGGAGAGGTCCGCGCCGGGAAACATCTTCTGGTGGTCCTCGACAAATTCTTTTGCGCCCGGGTACTGGCGGGCCACCGGAACCAGGCCGCCCGCGCGCAATGTAATCAGGCCGGGGTCCCATTGCGTTGCGCCATAGACAAACTCGGCGGATTTGCCAAGCGTTTCATGAAACTTCGGCAAATCCACCCCAACCGTCGCGCCGAACATGCGCGGGTTGACGTCGAGTGTTTTCAACTGGCGTGTGATCGCTACCGCATCCTCGTAATAGGTGCCCGCAGCGAGCACGTCGGGATTCGCGGCGCGGACTTTGGTCAGGAGTGCGGTAAAGTCCGCCGTGCCTTTGGGATACGCCTCATTGAGCACGACCGTGAGGCCCTTGCGCTTCGCGAACTCCACCGCGCCCGATGCGGCAGTACGCGGGAAGAGCGTGTCCTCATAGATCACCGCCACCGTCTTCAAGCCGCGCTTTACCGCCAGGTCGAGCAAGCCCTCCAGCCACGTCTCGGCGGGCGACTGAACCATGAAGACATACTTGCGGCCTTTTTTGAAAATCGCCGAAGTGCCCGCCAGCGGGGCAATCATGGGCATATGGTGTTTCTCGCTGACCTCCGCCACGGCGTCGGCGCTGGCCGAACCATAGGGGCCGAGGATCGCGTCCACTTTCTTGTCCGTGATCAGGCTTTCGTAGATCTTGACCGCCGCCGCCGGGTCCGACTTGTCGTCCTCCGTGATGAGTTCGATCTTGCGCCCCAGCACGCCGCCTTTTTCGTTCGCGCGCTTGACGCATAGCTGGTAGCCGCGAAACTGGTTCTGCCCGAGCGCGGCGAAGGTGCCGCTGGTTGAGACTGACGCGCCGATCTTGATGGTCTGCGCTTGCGCCGCGCCGCCGAGCGCGACGATCAGGACTGTGTTTGCAAAAGCAAACAGCAAAATCCGCTGACTCAGATACATGGTGTTCTCCTGGAAATGGTGTTCCGTCTTAGGAAGTGCGGCGATATCCCCTTTTGCCGCGTCAGTCACATTCCAAAAGAACGCAATCCAGTATGCTGTATGAAGGATTAAACAGCAAGCAAATAACCGCGAAATCCGCGCGTTACACCGAGGCCGCTGCGCGCTTTGGAACCGTCATTGTGTCGCGTTGCGGCATCCCCCTCACCTACACGGAAGCGCCCTTGCCCCGGGTTGTGCCGGACGGATCGCCGGTAGCGTCAGGCCCGGTTATCTTGATGCCGGACAAGTAACCTGAACAGTCCCGGTAGGGAGTGTCGCCCCGCAACCTCACGTATTGAGCAACAACTCGGTATCGCCGTGCGCATAGGCCGGCGCGCACGCGCACAGAATTTTCAACGGCGCATCCCCCCGTATTCTCCATGCGGTGCGGAGTGCCGGGCGCGATGCAGATCGTGTACGCATAGCAGCGGAGTCCCTGCAAAGAATGCAGTTCGCGTATTGTATACAGCCGTCGCTGGCCGCGGCAGCCGCGATTCGCTATGCTGCGCTTTTTTCGACACAGCCACTGATCATGCCTCAAGTGCTTGGAGTGCTCGGCGGCATGGGGCCGCTCGCGACGGTCGATTTCCTGCGCAAGCTGATCGAGGAAACGCCGGCCGCGCGCGATGAGGACCACATCCCGGTCGTCGTTTATTCGGTGCCGCAGATACCTGCGCGCCCGCCTGCCATTACCGGCAACGGTGAATCGCCGCTGCCCGCCATGCTCGAAGGCATACGCACGTTGAAGCAGGCGGGCGCGGTGGCGATCGCCATTCCCTGCAATACCGCGCATTATTGGTACGCCGAGATGGTGCGGGAAGGCGGACTGCCGATCATCCACATCGCTGACGCCGCGCTCGCGGAACTCGACTCGCGGCGCGTCAACGGCAAAACCATCGGGCTGATCGCCACGACGGGAACGCTCGCCGCCGGCTTTTTTCAGCAGCGGCTTGCGGCGAGCGGTTTTCAATCCGTTACCAACAGCTCGGCGGACATCGAAGGGCTCGTGCTGCCGGCGATCGAGCACGTCAAGCGCAATGAACTTGACGCCGCAGGGGAACTGCTTGAAACCGCGTTGACAAGACTCAACGACGACGGTGCGGCAGCCGTGATACTCGCGTGCACGGAAACGCCCGTGGTGCTCGACCGCCTGTCGCCGCAAATTGCCGCGCGCTGCATCGACGCCACGCGCGCGCTCGCCAAAGCGTGCGTGAAATGGTGGGGCAGAAAGCAGGACTGAGGATTGAGTCGCGCTTCGCTTTAAGTCGTTGTTTTCCTCAGTCCTCGATCCTAGAACTCACCGCGGCTGCGTCAGATTTTCCGGACGCAGAATGTCGTCGAGTTGTTCCTTGCTGAGCAACTTTTTTTCCAGCACCAGCGCATATACGCTTTTTCCGCTCAAGAGCGCCTCCTGCGCGACCGCGGTCGCATTCGTGTAGCCGATGTGCGGGTTGAGCGCCGTGACGATGCCGATCGAATTCTCGACCAGCGCGCGCAGATGCTCGCGATTCGCGGTGATGCCTGTGACGCAGCGTGCGGCCAGGGTGACGCAACCCCTGCTCAGGTGATTGAGGCTCTTGAAGAGGCTGTGCGCGATGATCGGCTCGAACGCATTCAACTGCAGTTGCCCCGCTTCAGCGGCAAAACTAACCGTGACGTCGTTGCCGATCACTTCGAACGCGATCTGGTTGACGACTTCGGGAATCACCGGATTGACTTTGCCGGGCATGATGGATGAGCCGGCCTGCACCGGCGGCAGATTGATTTCGCCGAGTCCCGCGCGCGGGCCCGACGACAGCAGGCGCAGGTCGTTGCACGTTTTCGACAATTTGACGGCGACGCGCTTCAACACGCCCGACACCTGCACGAAAGCGCCGCAATCCTGGGTCGCCTCGATCAGATTGCCGGCGGTCTCCAGCCGGATGTTGGTGATGTCCGCAAGGTAGCGGCACACCACGCCCGCGTAGTGCGGATGCGCGTTGATGCCGGTGCCGATCGCGGTCGCGCCGAGATTGATCTCATGGATCAGCAGGCAGGCTTCGCGCAGGCGCTGTTCATCCTCGCCGAGCATCACCGCGTAGGTGCTGAATTCCTGGCCGAGCGTCATCGGCACCGCATCCTGCAGCTGCGTGCGCCCCATCTTCAGCACCAGCTCAAACTCGCGCGCCTTCGCTTCGAAGGCCGCGCGCAATTCCGCCATTGCGCCGATCAGCCGCTGAATGCCGAAATGCAATGCGACCTTGACCGCTGTAGGATAAACGTCGTTGGTGCTCTGGCTCATGTTGACGTGCTCGAGCGGATGCAGGTACTGGTATTCGCCTTTGCGGCGCCCCATCAGTTCGAGGCCGCGATTGGCAACGACCTCGTTGGCATTCATGTTGGTCGACGTGCCGGCGCCGCCCTGAATCACGTCGACCGCGAATTCATCGAGCAGGCGGCCCTTGCGGATTTCCTCACACGCCTTGACGATCGCCGCGGCTTTTTCGTCGTCAAGCAGCTTCAGTTCGTTGTTGGTAAGCGCAGCGGCCTGCTTGATGCAGGCGAGTGCCGTGACGAGATCCGGATAAATCGAGATGGGCGTGCCGGTGATTTCGAAGTTTTCGAGTGCGCGCAGCGTATGCACGCCGTAATAGGCGCCTGCGGGGACGGCGCGGTCGCCAAGCAGGTCGTGTTCGGTGCGTGTTGCCGGGTCGGGCATTGCGGAACTCCCGTCAGGAATTGTGGTCGTACGAAAAATAGGCGAATAGCGCTCCGTATTGGTTGAGTCTGAACGCTATTTCGCCTTGGCGCTACCGCCGAGGTGCAAGCACAACTGCAGGGCGCCATGCAACCTGCACGCACGAACACCCGCCATTAGCTATCATGGCGTTACAACAGGGATTACGGCAACCTGGGAATTGCGGGTGGCGCGTGGACAGGGATCGGCACTACCTGGCGTCGCCATGACTGGACAAGCACAAACCGATGGGCTAGATTGTGTCCCTCAATGCGCGGATTCCGCTGATTGCGTTGGCCAAAGAACGATTCAAAAATCGCTTATTCAGGAGACCTTCATGATTCGTATATCCAAGCTGTTATTCGCACTCGCTGCATTCGCGCTGTGCGCCGCACCGGTGCTCGCGCAGGACGGCACCTTGAAGAAAATCAAGGATACCGGCGTGGTCAAGATCGGCAACCGTGACGCCTCGATCCCGCTCTCATACCTCGACGACAAGCAGCAACCGGTCGGCTTCGGGGTCGACGTTTGCATGAAAATCGTCGATGCGATCAAGGCCAACCTCAAAATGCCGAACCTCAAGGTCGAGTTCGTTCCCGTGACTTCGCAGACGCGCATTCCGATCCTCACCGGCGGCAACATCGACCTCGAGTGCGGATCGACGACCAACAGCATGGAACGCCAGAAACAGGTTGCGTTCGCGCCGACCTACTTCATGACCGGCACCAAGATCATCGTCAAGAAATCTTCCGGCATCAAAAGCTACGACGATCTGAAAGGCAAAACCGTGGTCTTCACGTCGGGCACCACCAATGAGCGCGCGATGAAAACCTACAACGACGAGCACAAGCTCGGCATCAACTTCATCCCGTCCAAGGACCACGCCGAATCCTTCCTCTCGGTTGAAACCGGCCGCGCCGCCGCGTTCCCCATGGACGACGTTATTCTCTACGGCCTGCGCGCGAATGCGAAGAATCCCGGTGACTACGATGTCATCGGCCCGTTCCTCTCGGACGATCCGTACGGAATCATGATGCGCAAGGACGATCCCGCGTTCAAAAAAGTGGTCGATGATGCGCTCATCGCGCTCTACAGGAGCGGCGAGATCAACAAGATCTACCACAAGTGGTTTGAAGCGCCGATTCCGCCCAAGAACGTCAATCTGAACATGCCGATGTCGGATGCGCTCAAGGAGCTTGTGAAGAACCCGAGCGACCGCGGCGTCGACGCCTGCGGCAGGATGAAGTGCTAGGACGAGCCGCCTAGCGAACCTGTTGCGATCGGGGAACCCACAGCGGTTCCCCGATTTATTTGTACGCGACATTTGACCTGGCAGCGGACGACGATGGACTTCAGCGTATTCATGCAGCCGGCTTTTTCCGGCGGCGGCATTTACCTCGATTGGGTGATATCCGGCGTCAAGTGGACGCTGCTCGTGTCCATCCTCGCGTGGGTCATCGCGTTTACCGTCGGCTCGGTGCTCGGCGTCATGCGCACCGCGCCGCTCGCCATTCTGCGCGTTCCCGCCACGATATACGTCGAGCTCTTCCGCAATGTCCCGCTGCTCGTGCAGATGTTCGTCTGGTACTTCGTGCTGCCGGAGATCGTCCCCAAAAGCGCGGGCACCTGGCTGAAGACGCAAATGCCGATGCCCGAGTTCTGGAACGCGGTGCTGTGCCTGGGTTTTTACACCGCGTCGCGCGTCGCCGAGCAGGTGCGCTCCGGCATCCAGTCGATCCCCATCGGCCAGACCTATGCCGGCCTCGCGATGGGACTGACGCGGCCCCAGGTCTACCGGCACGTACTGCTGCCGATGGGGTATCGCATCGTCATTCCGCCGCTCACCTCCGAATTCCTGACCATCTTCAAGAATTCGTCGGTCGCGCTGACGATCGGCGTGCTCGAGCTCACTGCGCAGGCGCGCCAGATTTCCGAATACACGTACCGCACCTTTGAGGCTTTCACCGTCGCCACCATCGTCTACGTGCTGATCACGCTCACCGTGACCGTCGCCATGCGCATGCTGGAACAGAAGGTGCGGGTGCCCGGCTATATGGGCAGCGTCGCGAAGTAGCCGCCGTGTTCAGCAATTTTGATTTCGACGTCATACAGCGGGCGCTGCCCTACATGGGGCAGGGCATGGTGTTTTCGCTCGGGCTGACGGTGCTCTCGATGCTTGGCGGCATCGTCCTTGGTACGCTGCTGGCGCTCATGCGGCTGTCGAGCTTCAGCGTGCTCAACCTGCCGGCCGGCGGCTACGTGAACCTGCTCCGCTCGACGCCGCTCATCCTGGTGATCTTCTGGTTTTATTTCCTGCTGCCGATCGCAATCAAGAAAATCTCGGGCGATGCCTACGCCGAAGGGCTCGGACCTTTCTACTCGGCGCTGATCGCGTTCACCATGTTCGAAGCCGCCTACTACTGCGAAATCATCCGCGCCGGCATCCAGAGCGTGCCGCGCGGTCAGGCCTATGCAGGCTATGCCCTCGGTCTGACCTATGGTCAGGCGATGCGGCTCGTGATCCTGCCGCAGGCGTTCCGCAACATGATTCCGATCCTGCTCACGCAGGGCATCATCCTGTTTCAGGACACGTCCCTCGTTTACGTGGTCGGGCTCACCGACTTTATGGGCGCGGCAAGCAAAGTGGCGCAACGCGACGGGCGGCTGGTCGAGATGTATCTGTTCGCCGCGCTCGTCTACTTTATTCTCTGTTTCACCGCATCGTACGTCGTCAAGCGCCTGCAGGCGCGCTACAACGTCGGACGCTAAGGACTCGTCATGATCGAAATGAGAAACGTCAGCAAATGGTACGGCACTTTCAGAGTGCTCACCGACTGCAGCACCAAGGTCGAAAAAGGCGAAGTGGTCGTCGTCTGCGGCCCGTCCGGATCCGGCAAATCGACGCTGATCAAGTGCGTCAACGGGCTTGAGCCGTTCCAGCAGGGGGAGGTGTTGGTGGATGGCATTTCAGTGGGTGCAGCGGGCACCGATCTGCCCAAACTGCGTTCGCGCATCGGCATGGTCTTTCAGAATTTCGAGTTATTCCCGCACATGAGCGTGATCGACAACATCAGCCTCGCGCAGGTCAAGGTGCTCGGCCGCTCGCAGGATGAGGCCCGCGACCGCGGGCTCGCGCTGCTCGAGCGCGTCGGGCTCAGGGAGCAGGCGCCCAAGTATCCGGGGCAGCTGTCCGGCGGCCAGCAGCAACGCGTCGCCATTGCGCGCGCATTGTCGATGGACCCGATCGCGATGCTGTTTGACGAGCCGACCTCCGCGCTCGATCCGGAGATGATCAATGAAGTGCTCGACGTGATGGTCGAGCTGGCCACCGAAGGCATGACCATGATGGTCGTCACGCACGAGATGGGATTCGCGCGCAAGGTCGCGCACCGCGTGATCTTCATGGACGAAGGCAAGATCGGCGAGGATGCCACCAAGGACGATTTCTTCGGCAAGCCGCGCACCGAGCGCGCGGTGCAGTTCCTGTCGAAAATACTGCATCACTGACGGGGCAACGCGCAGCTCATCAGGCTTACTTGCACCCGCGCTCAATTACCGCAGGAAATCATGCCCAAAAAACACCGCGTCATCCCCATCGTCAAGCAACCGGCGCCGGTCGCGAAGCCGCGCGTGCATTACGATTGTTCAAAGTGCCCCGGCTATTGCTGCAGCTACGACCTGATTGAAGTCGGCAAGCGCGATATCGCGCGGCTCGCGAAACATTTTGGTTTGCACTACCAGCAGGCCGAGGACCGCTTTACCAAGTACGACCGCGACGCGAAAGTGCGCACGCTGCGCCACCAGAAAGACAAGTTCTTCGGCAAGGCCTGCACCTTCTTCGACACGAAAAAGCGGCAATGCACGATTTACGACGCGCGGCCCGCCCTGTGCCGCGCCTATCCGGACGAGCCGCATTGCGGCTACTACGAGTTCCTCAAGTTCGAGCGCGAACACCAGGATGACCCGACCTGGGTCGCGCTGACGCGCTGACCAAGGTCAATGGCACTACTTCAAGCTGACGCCGAAGCGTAGGTTGGGTGGAGCGCGAAGCACGATACCCAACGGGGACGGGTGGAGGCGCTTCGCGCCGATACCCATCAATTGCGGGACATGATCGATGGGTATCGCTGCGCTCCACCCATCCTACGAAGTATCGCGCTGAGAGTCCGTAACTGCCGCGTCAGGCGGCGCACACGCGGTCCATCAGCCGCCGCATGAACTCTTCGCATTTCAGTACCTGATCGATGGCGACGTATTCGTCGGGCTTGTGCGCCTGCTCGATCGAACCCGGGCCGCACACGACGGTCGGAATGCCCGCGCGCTGAAACTGCGAGCCTTCGGTGCCGAATGAAACTTTCCCGAAATCATGATTGCCGGACAACTCCTGCGCGAGCCCCACCACTTCGACTTCGGGCCCGTTGTCGAGGGCCGGCAGCACCGACAGCGGCACGATCGTAAATCCGGCCTCGGGACTGAGCGCGCGCATCTCCGGCGTGAGCGTATTCTCGATGTAATCCGTGAATTCGGCGAGCAGGGCGTGCGGATCGTCGCCCGGCAGATGACGGAATTCGAAATCGAACGTGCACTCGTGCGGCACGATGTTGAGTGCGGTACCGCCGCGCATTACGCCCGTATGCACCGTCGTGTGCGCGACGTCGAAACCACGGTCATAAGGACCGTGGTCGCGATGACGGCGCGCCATGCCTTTCAGGAAGGCAACTGCCTCGGCAGCGGCTTCGACCGCGTTGACCCCCTGCGGCGCATAGCCGGAATGACAGGTCAAACCGCGCACCATGCAGCGAAATCCCATCTTGCCCTTGTGAGCAATCACCGGCCGCATCAGCGTCGGCTCGCCCACGATACACGACAGCGGCTTGATGCCTGCCTGCGCGAGGTCGGAGATCAACCGCCCAACGCCGAGGCAACCCACCTCCTCGTCATAGGAGAACGCGAAATGCAGCGGCGTCTTCAATCCGCGCCGCGCGAATTCCGGCGCCAGCGCGAGCGCAATCGCGACAAAGCTTTTCATGTCGGCGGTTCCGCGCCCATAGAGCCTGCCGTCTTTTTCGACGAGCCTGAACGGGTCGGTATGCCATGCCTGCCCGTCCACCGGCACCACGTCGGTATGCCCCGACAGCACGATGCCCGGCACGCCCCGCGGGCCGAGCGTGGCAAACAGATTGGCTTTGCGCTTGTCGTCGTCGTGAGTAAGCCTCGATTCAGCGCCAAGCGCGGCAAGAAAGTCGCGTGCGAAGTGGATCAGTTCGAGATTGGAGTCGCGGCTGACCGTCGGAAAACCGATCAGCGTGCGTATCATCTCGATACTGGCCGGTGCGTGCGCGGTTGGTGCTGACATGACGGGATATTCGCGGGAAAGCGAGCAGAATAGGTGGCCGCACCGGGAGTGTCAATTGCCGAATGCGTGAACTTATGCACATCGGCGGTGGCGCGGTCACAAGCGCGCGAATTTGCGGTATGCTGCATGCGTTCGTTCCATAGGAAAATTCAATGCTGTCACGGATTTGTGCCGCTGCTGCCGCGCTTTTTTTCTGCGCCGCCACGGCCACCGCCGCCGATCTGAGCATTGCGGTAGGCGCCGACGTCACGTCGATCGACCCGCATTATCATAATCTCACGCCCAACAACAACATCGCCGAACATATCTTCGACACGCTGGTCACGAAAGATCCGCAATCGCGCCTGAAACCCGCGCTCGCGACGGCGTGGAAAGCGGTCGACGACCTGACGTGGGAATTTACGCTGCGCAAAGGCGTCAAGTTCCACGACGGCTCGGATTTCACCGCGGCCGACGTCGTGTTCTCGCTCGAGCGCACGGCGCTGGTGCCAAACAGCCCGTCGCCGTTCACCCTTTACACCAAGCAGATCACCGAGAAGATCGTCGTCGATCCGCTGACCCTGCGCCTGAAAACGGCGACACCCTATCCATTGATGCCCAACGACATGAGCACGATATTCATCGTGTCCGCCAAAGCCGCCAGGGGTGCCGCGACCACCGACTTCAATTCCGGCAAAGCGACCATAGGCACCGGACCGTTCAGGTTCGTGCGCTACGCGAAGGGCGACCGCATCGAACTCACGCGCTACGACGGCTATTGGGGTGCGAAGCCGGCATGGGAAAAAGTCACTTTCCGCGTGATCGCGAGCGATCCGTCGCGGGTTGCCGCGCTGCGTGCCGGCGATGTGCGCGCCATCGAAAACGTGCCGACCGCCGATGTCGCCACGCTGAGCAAAAATCCGGAACTCACCATTTACCGCACGGTTTCGCACCGTGTGATGTACCTGCACCTCGATACCGACCGGGATAAAACGCCGTTCGTCACCGATAAAGCGGGCAAGCCGCTCGACAAAAACCCGCTCAAGGATCTGCGCGTGCGCAAGGCAATCTCGAAAGCCATCAATCGCCAGGCCATCGTCGAGCGCGTGATGGACGGCGCCGCGGTGGCGACCGGCCAACTGATGCCTGAAGGCATGTTCGGATACGTGCCGGGCATGAAACCGGAACCGTTCGACCCTGATGGCGCGAAGAAGCTGCTCGCCGAGGCCGGCTACCCGGACGGGTTCGGGCTCACGCTGCACGGCCCGAACGACCGCTACGTGAATGACGACCAGATCTGTCAGGCGCTGGCGCAAATGCTGACGCGCATCGGCATCGTGACCCGGGTCGAAACCCTGCCGTCGTCGGTCTACTTCAGCCGCGGCAGCAAACTCGAATTCAGCTTCATGCTGGTCGGCTGGGCATCCGATACCGCCGAAGCGTCGTCGCCGCTGAAGTCGCTGCTCGCGACCTTCGACACCAAAAAGGGCATGGGTGCGGCCAACCGCGGGCGTTATTCGAATCCAAAAATGGACGCGCTGCTCGAACAGGCGCTCGCCACGGTGGACGACGCCAAACGCGAGAAACTGCTGCAGCAGGCGACCGAACTCGCCATCGGGGACCTGGGCATCATTGCGCTGCATCACCAGGTCAATCTATGGGGCACCCGCAAAGGCATCGTTTACACGCCGCGCACCGACGAGCGCACGCTCGCGTACGAGTTCAGGCCGCAGTAACAGCCACGCTGAAGAATGAATTCAACCTGGTGGACATGACATGATTGCCCGTTTTCTTTTTATCTTCGCGCTGCTCGCCATTGGCCTGTCCTCGGGCACCATTGCGCGCGCCGCCGAACTCGTGATCGCCCTTGGCGCGGATGTCACTTCGATCGATCCGCACTCCAACAACGCAGCACCCAACAACAGCATCGCCGAGCAGATCTTCAACAAGCTGATCGAAAACGACGCGCGCCAGAATCCGCGACCGGGGCTCGCCGAATCATGGCGCACGGTCGACGACCTGACGTGGGAATTCAAGCTGCGCCGCGGTGTCAAATTTCACGATGGTTCGGACTTCACCGCCGCCGACGTGGCGTTCTCGATCGAACGGCCGGGCATACTCAACAGCCCCGGCGGCTTCACCATTTTTACGCGCTCGATCATCGAAAAAACCATCGTCGACCCATACACCATCCGGCTGAAAACCGCCACGCCCTATCCGAACCTGCCGATCGACATGGCGGGACTCATCATCGTATCGAGCAAAGCGGCCAAAGGCGCAAGCAGCGCCGACTTCGATCTGGGCAAGGCGACGATAGGCACCGGCGCGTGGAAATTCGTGCGCTACGTCAAAGGCGACCGCATCGAACTCACGCGCAACGACAGCTACTGGGGTGGCAAGCCGCCGTGGGACAAGGTCACGTTTCGGCTGATTACCTCCGACCCTTCGCGCATCGCGGCGCTGCTGTCCGGCGACGTGCAGATGATCGAGGTCATTCCGCCCGCGGATTACGCCAAACTGAAGAACAACAAGGACATTGCGGTCTTCACCACGATTTCGAACCGGATGATCCACCTGCATCTGGACTCCAGCCGCGACAAGTCGCCATTCATCACCGACAAGGCCGGCAAGCCGCTGGAGAAGAATCCGTTCAAGGATGTGCGCGTGCGCAAAGCGGTGTCCATGGCAATCAATCGCAATGCAATTGTCGAGCGCGTAATGGACGGCCTTGCGATTCCGGCCGGCCAATTGATGCCCGACGGATTCTTCGGCGTGAGCGCGAACCTCAAGCCCGAACGCTTTGACGCCGACGGCGCAAAGAAGCTGCTGGCTGAAGCGGGTTACCCGGACGGATTCGGCATCACCCTGCACGGCCCCAACAACCGTTACGTCAACGACGAGCAGATCGTGCAGGCGGTGGCGCAGATGCTGGCGCGCATCGGCATCGTGACCCGGGTGGAAACCCTGCCGATGTCGGTTTATGTTTCGCGCGCGAACAAGCTGGAATTCAGCGTGGCGCTGCTGGGCTGGGGGGTGAGCACCGGCGAGGCCACCTATCCGCTGCGTTCGCTGGTCGCCACCTACAATCGCGACAAGGGCTTCGGCACCTGGAACTGGGGCCGCTATTCGAATCCGCAGATGGATGCGTTGCTCGAGCAGGGTCTCGCCACGGTCGACAATCCGCGCCGCGAGAAACTTCTGCAGCAGGCGACCGAGCTCGTGATCAACGATTATGGCATCATCCCGCTGCATTACCAGGTCAACACGTGGGCCGCGCGCAGGGGCCTCTCCTATACGCCACGCACGGACGAACGCACATATGCGCACGAAGTGCGCCAGTTGCCGTAAGGTGCGAGCAAGGATCAGGGCGTAAGTTACGCATGATGAAAGCGCGCGAAGCGCAAGACCGGAAAGCAGTACCGCATCAAACGCCCGCGGCGCGGGCACCCCATCCCCTCTCACCCTCCACTCTTCCCCCGTAAATCGCGATGCCCGTCTTCATCATACGCAGGATGCTGCAAAGCCTGATTGCGCTGCTCGTGATGTCGTTGCTGATATTCGTCGGCGTATTCGCGATCGGCAGTCCGATCGACATCCTGATCAATCCGCAAGCCGACCAGGCGGAAATCGCGCGCGCTACCGCCGCTCTCGGCCTTGATAAGCCGATGTGGATGCAGTATTGGGAGTTTCTGCGCAATGCGGTGAGCGGCGATCTGGGCCGTTCGTTCTCGCACAACATCCCGGCGGTGCAGCTGATTTTCGAACGCATGCCGGCAACGGTCGAACTGGCGCTCTGCGCGATGCTGATGTCGATCGTGATCGGCATACCGCTCGGACTCGTCGCCGGCATGAAGCCCGATGCGTGGTTCAGCAAGACCATCATGGCGGGCTCCATACTCGGCTTCAGCCTGCCGACGTTCTGGGTCGGCCTGATGCTGATCATGGTGTTCTCGGTGTCCCTGGGCTGGCTGCCGTCGACCGGGCGCGGCCACACCACGCTGCTCTTCGGCGTGCCGGTGAGCTTCCTGAACTGGGACGGCATTTTGCATCTCATGATGCCCGCGGTGAATCTCGCGCTGTTCAAGCTTTCGCTGCTGATCAGGCTCACGCGCGCCGGCACGCGTGAAGCGATGCTCCAGGACTACGTGAAATTCGCGCGCGCCAAGGGTCTGCCCATGCGCCGGATCGTGGGCGTGCACGTGCTGAAGAACATATTGATCCCGATCGTGACCGTGATCGGGCTGGAATTCGGCTCGCTGATCGCATTCGCGATCGTCACCGAAACCATATTCGCGTGGCCGGGCATGGGCAAACTTCTGATCGACTCGATCAACGTGCTCGACCGCCCGGTCATCGTCGCCTACGTGCTGATCATCGTCTGCCTGTTCGTGGTCATCAACCTGCTGGTTGACATTCTTTATTCGCTGCTCGACCCGCGCGTGCGCCTCGCCGAGGCCCAGGCATGATCGCGCCGGGAAACGAATCGCCGGTGCGGCGCGTCGCGGCGGATTTTGCGGAGAGCCGGCTCGCGCTGATCGGACTCGCCACTCTGATCGTGATCCTGTTCGTGGCGATCGGCGCACCTCTCGTCTCGCCGCAAAACCCGTACAACCTCGCGACGCTCGACATCATGAATTCGAAGCTGCCCCCCGGCGGCCAGAGCCTCGACGGCATGACATTCTGGCTCGGCAGCGACGATCAGGGCCGCGACATGCTTTCGGCAATATTTTACGGACTGCGCATCAGCCTGGGCGTGGGCACGCTCGCGACCGTATGCGCGCTGGCGATCGGGCTCGCCGTCGGGCTGGTCGCCGCCTGGTTCGGCGGCTGGGTCGAGGCGGTCATCATGCGGCTCGTCGACCTGCAATTGTCGTTTCCGTCGATCCTGATCGCGCTGGTGTTGCTTGCGGTGCTCGGCCAGGGCGTGGACAAGATCGTGATTGCGCTCGTCACCGTGCAGTGGGCGTACTATGCGCGAACCGTGCGGGGCGCAGCACTCGTCGAGCGCAACAAGGAATACATCGAAGCCGCCACGTGCCTGGCGCTGTCGATGCCGCGCATCCTGTTTCGCCATCTGCTGCCGAACGTGCTGCCGCCGCTTATCGTCATTGCCACCGTGCAGGTCGCGCATGCGATCGCGCTCGAAGCCACACTGTCGTTCCTCGGTCTGGGCATGCCGATCACCTCGCCTTCGCTGGGGCTCCTGATCGCCAACGGCTTCACCCACCTGATGTCCGGAAAATACTGGATCAGCCTGTACCCCGGCATCGCGCTGCTCATTACGATCGTCAGCATCAATCTGGTCGGCGACCAGTTGCGCGACGTGTTGAATCCGCGGCTGCAAAGATAAAAAATCATGCGGCCGCGGATAAACGCAGATAATCGCAGATGGGTCCGGACTCTGGCGCTTGCGCCAAATATCCGTTTAACCCGCTTTTTTCGGCGTTCATCCGCGCCCGCCGACGGTTCCCGATAATGGCCGTTCTGACCGTCGAAAATCTCCAGACCCATTTCTTCACCAGGGCGGGTGTCGTGAAAGCCGTCGACGACGTGAGCTTCAGCGTCGATGCCGGCCGCGTGCTGGGACTGGTCGGCGAATCGGGCTCGGGCAAAACCATGACCGGTTTCTCGATCATGGGTCTCGTCGATCCGCCGGGGCGCATCGTGGCGGGTCGCGTGCTGCTGGAGGGCGAGAACCTCATTGACCGCACCGACGATGCCATGCGCCGGTTGCGCGGCGACCGCATCGCGATGATCTTCCAGGATCCGATGATGACCCTGAATCCGGTGCTGCGCATCGACACCCAGATGATCGAGACCGTGCTCGCGCACCAGGCCGTCAGCCGCGAACAGGCGCGCGAACTGTCGCGCAACGCGCTGGGCCGCGTCGGCATCTCGTCGCCGGACGAACGCCTCACGGCCTATCCGCATCAATTTTCCGGCGGCATGCGCCAGCGCGTCGCGATCGCGATCGCTCTGCTGAACAATCCGCGCGTGATCATCGCCGACGAACCCACCACGGCGCTCGATGTGACGATACAGGCGCAAATAATATTCGAGGTCCAGAAGCTCGCGAGAGAGACCGGCACCGCGCTGGTCTGGATCACGCACGACCTGTCGGTGATCGCCGGGCTTGCCGACGAAGTATGCGTCATGTACGCGGGGCGCATCGTCGAGTCGGGGCCCACCGCGGATCTCCTCGACCATCCCATGCATCCCTATACCGCGGGACTGATCGCATCGATTCCGAGCCGCAACCGGCGCGGCCAGCCGCTAAGCCAGATCCCGGGCATGACGCCCTCATTGCTCAGGCTCAAACCCGGCTGCGCCTTCCGCGATCGCTGCACGCACGCCGACCAGGCATGCGGCGCAGCGCCCGCGATCACCCGGCCGGCGGCAGCGCGCACGCTGCGCTGCTTTCATCCGATGGCCGCCGCGGCGGAGACGCGATGACTGCATTGCTCGAACTAGACCATATCACGAAGAATTTTTCGCGGCCGCTCGACCTTGCCGGGAAAATCGCGCGGCTTGCCGGCGCGTCCGTGCACGAGGTCGTGGTGCACGCGCTCTGCGACGTGAGCCTCACCATCAATGAAGGCGAAGTGGTCGGGCTTGCCGGCGAATCGGGCTGCGGCAAGTCGACCCTCGGCCGCATTGCGGCGGGCATACTGACGCCGACGCTGGGCACGCGGGCGTGGCGCGGCACGGATATCACCGCGCTGGCGCCGGACGCGCGCCGCCATGCGGCGCTCAAGATCCAGATGGTGTTCCAGGACGCGTTCGCATCGCTCAATCCGCGCATGCGCGTTGCCGAAATCATCGGCGAGGCGCCGCGCGTGCACGGCATCGACACCGGCGATGATATCGACTATTACGTCGATCAGCTGATGCGCAAAGTGGGGCTCGACCCCTCGTTCCGGCGCCGCTTTCCGCACCAGTTCTCGGGTGGCCAGCGCGCACGCATCGGCATCGCGCGCGCGCTTGCGGTCAAGCCCGATCTGCTGGTTTGCGACGAAGCGGTGGCGGCACTCGACGTCTCGATCCAGGCGCAGGTGCTCAATCTCTTCATGCAGCTGCGCGCTGATTTCAATCTCACCTATCTCTTCATCAGCCACGATCTCGGCGCGGTCGAGCATTTATCCGATCGCGTGGTGATCATGTACCTGGGCCGGATAGTCGAAACCGCGCCGACGCTCGAGTTGTTCAATCACGCCAATCACCCGTATACCCGGGCGCTGCTCGCGGAAGTGCCTTCGCTCGACAAACGCGGCCATGACTTCACCCCGATTACGGGGGAGATTCCGTCGCCGATAGACCGGCCGCCGGGCTGCCATTTCCACCCGCGCTGCCCGCATGCGATGGAGCGCTGCCGCAGCGAGCAGCCCGCTTTCCGCGAAGTCGCGCCGGGCCACTGGTCGGCGTGCCATTTGAACGATGCACGCTAGAATGCAACAATTCCTCCCCTTCAAGGCATAGGTATCTACACATCTGATCTGCATGAAACCCCTTCCCCCTCGACGGGGGAAGGCGGGGATGGGGGTGAAAAAATTGCATATGGCCTCGGCTATCACACCTACCCCCCATCCCAACCTTCCCCCGCAAGGGGGGAAGGGGCTGTGGAGTGGAGATGTGTAGATACCTATGCCTTCAAGGGGA
>JAYWDM010000163.1:0-6593 GCA_043779885.1 Betaproteobacteria bacterium
GAAGTTGGTGCCCATCGGCCCCATGATGATGCGGTTGCGCAGCTTGAGCGGGCCCATGCGGCCGGGTTGAGCGATCAGCATATCAATTGAATCCGTAACGATCGGTTGGCAAATGGGCCGGGCATGCACGCGCGATGCACGCAGGCCCGGCGCAAATCATGGCGACTTGAGCAGTCCCGCGCTGGCGGCCACGCGCTTCCACTTCGCGATCTCGGACGCGAGGTGCGCGCGAAACTCCTCCGGCGTCGTGCCGACCGTTTCGACGCCGTCCCTGGCAAAGCGCTCGACGATGTCGGGCAGGCGCAGCACGCGCACGATGGCCGCATTGATTTTCAGGATGATGTCGCGCGGTGTGGCGGCGGGTGCGGCCACACCGTACCAACCGCTGACCTCGAATCCCGGCGCGCCCGCTTCATCGAGTGTCGGCAGATCCGGCATGGCCTTCGAGCGCTTCGCGGTGCTCACGGCGAGCGCGCGTATTCGGTTGGCTTTGATGTAGGGGACCGACTCCAGCGGTGTCGCGAACAGGATATTGATCTGGCCGGCAATCAGGTCAGCGAGCGCCGGCCCGCCGCCTTTGTACGGTACGTGGACCAGATTCGAACCGGCAATGGCCGCCAGTTGCGCCCCCGACAAATGGCTCAGTCCGCCGGCGCCCGATGAGCCGTACGTCAGCCCCGCGGGCCGGCTGCGCGCGACGGCAATCAGTTCCTTGACGGAAGATGCAGGGACCGATGGATGGATCACGAGAATATAAGGCTGCGAGGTCATCTGCGTGATTGCCGCAAAGTCCCGCTGCAGATCGTAGGGAAGCGCGCTCTGCGTGGCAGGATGCCCGGCATGAGTGGTCGTAATCACGACGACCGTATAGCCGTCGGCCGGCGCTTTCGCGGCGAGGTCCAGCCCGATGATCCCGCTGGCGCCACTCCGGTTGTCGACCACGACAGTCTGGCCCCACGCTTCGGTCAATTTCTGGCCGACGGTGCGCGTCGTGATGTCGACGCCGCCGCCCGGCGCCAGCGGCACGATGAAGCGCACGGGTTTGCGCGGGTAACCCTCGGCCGTGGCGAGCGTGCCGAACGTCAAGCCGGCCGCGGCGAGCAGCAGCGGCACACTGACGTTCATGCGGGGTTTCCGTTGCAGCGCGATGGTCATACGAAATGCATTATAACTGCGGCCACTGCGCGGGACGCGACAGGCGGCGCGAAGGCGTTGCATGCGCGCGACGCTCGAGTGCGACGACTGCATGGATGCGCCACACGAGGATCAATCGAGGAATACGGCATACTCCTGCACGTCGATCCGCGGCGGCTGGAACGTATTGACGAGCGCCTGCGGATCCGCGTAACCCACCGCCATGCCGCAGATCACGATCCAGTCCGGCGTAATGTTCAGCTCGCGCCGCACGATGTCCGGATAGCTTGCGATCGACGCCTCCGCGCAGGTATGCAGCCCGCGTGCACGGGCGGCGAGCATGATGGTCTGCAGAAACATTCCGTAGTCCAGCCAGCTGCCCCGCTCGAGCTGGCGGTCGATCGTAAAAACGAGCCCGGCCGGCGCGCCGAAGAAATCATAGTTGGTCGCGCGGTAGGCCTTCGACTTCGCGCGGTCGCCGCGGCCGATGCCGAGCGTGCCATACAGTCCCCACCCGCACTGGCGCCGGCGCGCAAGATACGGCTCCCGCATCGGATCCGTGTAGTAATCGTAGTCACGCCGGTGGCCGGGCTCGCCGGTGAGAAACGCCTGCTTGATCGCCGTGCCGACGCGCTGCAACGTCGCGCCGGTCAGCACATGCACGCGCCACGGCTGGATGTTCGTGCCGCTCGGCGCATGACCGCCCAGCGCAACGATTTCGCGCAGCATGTCGGGCGGGACGGGATCTCGTTTGTAGGCGCGGATCGAGCGGCGCGTACGCGCCGCAGCGAAAACGGCGGGCGCAGCCTGGTAAATGTCATCCGGCATGCGGATCTCCGAAAAATAATTGGAAATGAACCGCGACGGCGCCGCAGTCACCTGCGCACTCGCTCGATCAGACATGCCGAATACGCAATGGCGCCGGCGTGCTGGAATACCGCGGCATGCCGCAGAGCAAGCGGCTACGCCGGGCCCGCGAGCGATTTCATTTCATGTGAACTGACGCCGACGAGTTACCGGCGGATTATAGAGCCTGTCGCGTCCGCTGTTGCTGCGCGTTGAATCGATTGGATTGGGTTTGCAGATATCAAACGCGCGGAACCGAGCGGGCGACCGATCGGCTACTGCGGATGGCGAAAGTTTCCGCCACCGCTGCGCGGGTTTGCCGCGCCCTGCGAGGCGACTGCACTGCTTGCCGCACCCGGCGTCGTGACGGCGTTGTCGGCCGGCGCGGCTGCCTGGTGAACGGCGGATTCGCGCGCGCCCGCACTACGCGGCTCGGTACGGCGTCCGCCGCCCGCCGCGGTATTCGCGGCAATCGGCTGCGGCCCGGCATTTGGGCGGCTGACCGCGCTTGGCGCAATCGGCTGGCCCGGCGCGCTGAGCACGGCGGGCGCGGCGACGACGGCCGGCGGATTCATGCTGCCGGGCCCGCGCCCCGCATTCTGTAATGCGCCTAAGCTCGCGATGGCATGCTGGCCACGCTCTTCGGTTCGGCCGCTGGAATCTGCGCGCCCGTCCCGACGATTGCCCGACCAACCACGGCCTTCAACGGGTGGTGCGTCGTGTCCGCGTGCGGCGGGGCTGCGCCCCTCAGGGTCGCGCGCACTGCCGTCAGGCGCAGAAGCGGGAGACGCCCGCTGTTCGATGTTCGACCGGCTGACCGTGGCCGGCACACTCGCGGCGCCGGGTACGGCGCGTGCAACGGCTTGCGTCTCGGCCGCAGGCGCTCGCTCCGTATGCGGACGCGCGCCATGACCGGCAATTACAGGTTGCGGACTGCCGCGTTCGTCGCGGCGGTTGCCCGAGTCCGCGGGCGTGTCCTCGCGATTACCTGATCTGCCACGCCCATCGACCACCGACGGTTCAAATCCGCGGTTTTCCCGCCGCGCTGCGGGCGCCGCGGTGTGGTTGCCGGATTGCTGACGCGGCGCCGCATCGCGATAGGGGACATCCCGGCGGCGGCTCAAATCGTGCTGCCAGGCGTTCGACGCGCCAGGGCCAATGCCGGCATTGCGCGCAATGTCAGTCTGCCGGTTTACGTGCGCCGGACGGTAGTAATACGTGTTGACGTTGACAATATTGACGCTGCGGCGATGCCAGTCCGGCGCGCCGAAGAAGAAACCCCTGGCAACCGGTATTCCCGGACCCCATGCGTAGCCTCTGGCGTATCCCGGCCGCGCATGATAGCCAGGCCATGGCGCCCAGTAAACCGGTTGATACGCCGGCCACCACCATGTTCCGTATACGATGGTCGGATTGTAGTACGGCAGGTAGACGACCTCGGGATTCGTGAGCGTAATGGCGAAGGTTGACCCCTCGTAGTCCACGCGAAACTGATCGGTCGACCTGAGGTTGCCGGCGGCATAGGCTTTCTGCCGCAAGTACTGGACGGTATCCATCACCTGCGCCTGCTGGTCGAGAAACGCATCGCCCAGATCTTCCGTCCAGTTCAGTTTTTCATCCATCATGTCGAGAATCTGCGGAAAAGCCACCAGCGATATTACGCTGGCGTCCCAATCCATCCGCTCAGCGGCGCGTACCGCCCGGTCGCCGTTGAGATCGGGATTGCTCCTCGACCAGCGCGCGGCCTCGACCACCTCGACCGGATAAGTCGATGCCATCAGTATCTGCGCCAGCAGCGCGTCCGGATACAGCGCGATCGGCGCCAGCATCTGATCGAGTTGCTGTTGCGAAAACACGGGCCGTCCCTGCTGCGGCGCATATTGCTGCGCCAGCGCAAGCGGCGCGGAAACGAGCAGCACGAGGAACGCAGTCAATACACTCTTGGCACGCGCATACATGATCATTCTCCTTCTCCGTAATGCGGACCCCGCCAAAAACGCAATGCCGTGTTGATCTGCTGATTGCGTCGCGTCCTTGTGCGTAGACCCGTGTTGCCATGATTCACCCGCACGTCCGAAAACTCCACTGCAAAAACGTAACATTGTGTTGCCGCGCCCGGACGTAACAATTGGTTACATTCCCGCGGACCATCGAATCCCGCGTCTGGCGTAAAGTATTCAACGCCTCGCCATCGCGGCCGTACCATGCCTTTGTAAGCGTGTGTAAGCGGCCGTAATTCAATGTAAAACTCCACCAGCGCCATCGGCAGCCGACGTAATCTTCGCTCTACTGGTGATGGCATTTGCCGCACCGTAGATCAAAGGAGATTCACATGCTCAGCAAAACCCTGCTCGCGCTGGCAGTCGGTGCCGCATTCGCGACCTCGATGCCGCTCGTCCATGCGCAGGATGCACAAACGAGTACAAGTGAGGTGCGTACCGATCACCGCGTTTCCCGGCAGGCGCCGGATTCAGCATCCGGAACGGACAGCGTTCGCGGCGATCGCGGCGATGTTCGTCAGTCGACCAACGCTCAGCCGGCCGCCGGGAACGACCGCACTGTGCAACACACGACGCTGCCGACGGGAAACACGACCCTGCCGGCGCAAAACACGTCCCCGCCGGCGCAACACACGCAATCCGGGACGGGAGACGTCCGTCAGAATACGCGCACCGACCAACGCGATTTCCGGCAGGACCGGCGTGACATCGCGCAAAACGGCGGCGATATCCGCCATGACAACCGTGAAATCCGCGGCGACCGGCGCGAGATCGCGGGTGACCGCGCCGAAATTCGCCAGGACAACCGCGCGATCGCCGGCACCCGGCGGGAATTGTCGGGCGACTACCGGGAACTCAATCGGGACCAGCGTCAACTGCGCGCGGATCAAAGAAGCGGCAACTGGGCCGCCGTGGCGCGCGACCGCGCCGAAATAAGGGGCGACTACGCTGAAATCCGGCATGACCGTCAGACGCTGAACCGTGAGTACGCGGAACGCAACCGCGACGTTCGTGAACTGCGTCACGATCAACGCGAACTGCATAGCGATCGCGGCGACCGCCGTCACGATTTTCGCGACCAGCGCCACGACCAGCGCGAGATGCATGCGGAACGCGGCAACCGTCATGATTTTCGCGGCGCGCCGAACCATCAAGCGACCCCGAACTATCACGCCAATCCGGGCAATCACGCCATGCCAAACAATCACGCCATGCAAAACAATCACTACGCGATGGCGAGAACGGCACCTTCATCCAATCGTGGCGGGCGCCGCTAAGTTTCTCCTCCCTGAACTTATGCAGCGTTTCCCGCGTCCCCCGGGCCCACGCCCGGGGGATTTTTATTGGTCTTTCCGGTTCAGGAGTTCGACGCTTACGCCATCGGGCGCATGGATGAATGCAATGCGCGTGGTCGGGTTCGCGTCGGTGGGTTCCATGCTGAACGCAACGCCCTTACTGCGCAGCCCGGCGCAAAAGCCGTCGAAATCGCCCTGCACCTTCAGGCCGAAGTGATCGACACCCCATTCGAGGCCGGACTTCTCGCCCGCCTGCTCGCCGGCACGCTGGCCGCGCACGATGACCATGGGGCCGCCGAACGACACATAGATCTGCGGTGCGCCAAGAACGACGCCGCTTTTGACGATGGCGCCGCCGAGATTGTCGACATACCAGTTGGCGGTGGCATGCGGATCTTTGGCGACGACGTGCACGTGATCGAATGCGAGGCTGTGAGTGGGCATGATGATTTCTCTCCGTGGTTTTAAAGCTTGATGTCGGCCGCGCGCACGACGCGCCGCCATTTTGGAATTTCGGCGCGCAGGTGATCGGCAAGCCGCTGCGGGGGGCCGCCGACAACGTCCGCGCCGAGCGCGGCGATGCGGTTCAGGGCTTCGGGTTGCGTCAGCGCGCGTGCAAGTTCGGCATTCAGTTGGTTGACAATGGCGTCAGGCGTGCGTGCCGGCGCGAGGATTCCCCACCAGGTGCTGGCTTCGAACCCCGGCAGCGCGGCTTCGGCCACCGTCGGCACTTCGGGCATGACGACTGAACGCCTGTCACCAGTGACCGCCAGCGCGCGCAGCTTGCCGGACCTGACGTGCGCAATCGCCGCGGCCGGGTTGGCGAACAGCACCTGCACCTGCCCGCCCATCAGATCGGTCAGCGCCGGTCCCGCCCCCTTGTACGGCACGTGCAGCACCTTGATGCCCGCCTGCATGCAGAACATTTCGGCGGCGAGATGCGACGAAGTCGCCACGCTCGACGACGCATAGTTGAGCTGGCCCGGTTTGGCCTTCGCCAGCGCGATCAGTTCCTTGACCGACTCCGCGGGAACGGACGGGTGCACCAGCAGAATATTCATGGCAGTGGACAGGAGCGATACCGGCACGAAGTCCTTGACCGGATCGTAGGCGACCTTCGTGATATCCGGCAGCACGGTGAGATTGGTGCTGCCCAGCAGCAGCGTATAGCCGTCAGGTTCAGCGCGCGCGACCAGTTCAAAGGCGATCGCCCCGCCGGCGCCGGCGCGGTTGTCGACGATGACGGAACGCGACCACGCTTCGCTCAGCCGCTGGCCGGCGATGCGCGCCATGATGTCATTGCCGCCGCCGGGCGGCG
>JAYWDM010000164.1:0-6572 GCA_043779885.1 Betaproteobacteria bacterium
TGCCGTACATCGACGCGGCGCGCGCGGCGGGCTTTACGAATACGCGCATCATTTTTCGCCACATGGTGCCGAATGTGGTGGCGCCGTACCTCATCATGCTGACGGCCTACGTGGCGCAGGCCATTTTGTCGGAGGCGTCGCTGTCGTTTCTGGGGCTGGGCGTGACCGAGCCGACCGCGTCGTGGGGCCTGATGCTGTCCGGCGCGGCGGCGGACTTCTACCAGCAGGCGCCGTGGATGATTATTTTTCCCGGTGTCGCGATCAGTCTCGCGGTGTTCGCGTTCAATCTGTTCGGCGACTCGCTGCGCGACTGGCTGGATCCGAAGATCAAGATTTAAAGGCGTGAGGGAGTGACGGAGTGAATGAGGCAACCCCCACACCGCTATTATCAAACACACAATGACCACGCTCGACGATATTCGCAATACCACCAAGCTGCTCATGTTCGACCAGTACGGCACGGTCGTCGATATGCAGGGCGGATTGATCGAGGTGGCGACGCCTTATCTCAAAAGCAAAGGCTGGCCCGGCCGCCCGGATGCGTTCGTCACGTGGTGGCGGCGCACGCATTTCGAGAACTCGATGATCGACGCGCTGCTCCAGCGCGGGCACATCACGTATCGCCGCATCGGCGAAATTTCCGTGGATTACACGCTCGAACGCGCCGGCATTGCGCATACCGACGAGGAGGTCAGATACCTGGTCGCGCAGATCGAGAAGCTGCGGCCTTTTCCCGATGTGCCGGCGGCGATGGCGCTGCTGCATAAACGCTACAAGCTCGCGGTACTGTCCAACGGCGACCCCGACATGCTTGAGGCGGCACGTCCGTATCACGGCATCGTCTTCGATCACATTATTTCGGTCGCAGCCGCGGGCGCGTTCAAACCGCACGCTGCAACCTATACGAAGGCGGCCGAGATCGCCGGCGTCGCGCTGGACGAAATCCTGTTTGTCGCGAACCACGCTTTCGATTGCATCGGCGCGAAAGCAGCCGGCATGCGTACCGCTTTCATCGACCGTCGCCAGCGGCCGTTCGGCGCCTGGCCTTATCAGCCTGATTTGATAGTCGCGGATTTCAAGGAACTCGCCACGCGCCTCACCTGACGCGGAGCGCTCAAGGTTTGAGCGAATCCAACCCTTCACCCTTCACCTTTCACTAAATCTTCTGTTGGTACCTGCGCACGCGCGCTTCGTCGACTTCAACGCCCAGCCCGGCGCCGGCGGGAACCGTGGCGTGCCCGTGCGCGAATTCAAGTGGCGCGCGCACGATATCTTCCGCGAGGTACTGGCTGGTCAGACTCACGCCCCAGTCGAGCGACGGAATGGCCGCCGCCAGATGCAATACCGCGGCGGTGCCTATGCTTGATTCCGCAACTTTGCACGCGAGATTGACTTTCATGGCGAGCGTATCGCACAGCACCGCTGCCTGCTGCACCGGCCGCAGCCCGCCGAGCTTGATCGCTTTCAGGCTGCCGCCGCGCGCCGCGTGCGTTTCATGGTGACGCGCGATGTCGCCGATGCTGTGCGCGCCCTCGTCGAAACCGATTGGCACGCGGCTTGCCGCCGCGACCTCGGCCATGCCCGCGAGGTCTTCTCCGCGCACCGGCTGCTCGAGAAAGTCGAGCGTAGTGTCAGCGACAGCCCGGACATACGCTATCGCCTGCGCGACCGTCCACCCCTGGTTCGCGTCCGCTGAAATCAGTTTGCCGCCGCCGAGCGCGGCGCAGATGCGCCGCGTGCGTTCCGCATCAATCTGCGGCGCGTTGACGCCGACTTTTATTTTGAAGGCGACAAAACCCGCCGCGCTCTTTTGCCCGGCTTCCGCCACGTCGGCATCCGTGTCTCCGGTACCGAGCATCCACAGCGCGGGAACAAGATCGCGCCGCTTGCCGCCGAGCAATTCGTAGACCGGCTTGCCCTGCGCCCGGCCCAGCGCGTCGTGCCACGCCATCTCCACCGCGGCTTTGGCGGCGTTGTTGCCGTACATCGCGCGCCTCATGAGCGTGCCCGCCTGCCCGATGTCGGCCAGCGCGCAGCCAATCAGCGCGGGCGCCATGTAGCGCACGGCGACCACCATGCTTTCCATCGTTTCGCCCGTCATCATGGGCGCGGACGCCGCTTCGCCCCATCCGACGTGACCTGAATCAGTTTCGATTTTGACCAGCAGGTTGTCCGCGCTGTCGATCTCGACGCCGGCCATCTTCATCGGCTTTATCAGCGGCAGGCTGATGGCGATCGCCTCGATGCGCTTGATTGTCGCGGTCGCGTGCCTGACCGCCGGACGGACCGGCGTTTGCGCGATAGTCACGTGTTTTGCCCGCTAATTGAAGATTGATTCGGCGGCCGTTCGGCGCCCGACCGCCGCCTTAACCGCACGCCGTCCGCCGTGACCCGCGCTAGCCGGGTCCAGCCTCAAAGCTTGCCGATCTTCTTGATTGCTGCGGCCATGCGCTTGTAATCGGCGTCGAAAAACGTTTTGAATTCCGGCGTATCCCGGTAGTCCGGCACGACGTGCACTTTTTCCAGCGCCTGTTTGAAGGCAGGGTCGTTCGCCACCTTGCCGATGATCTCGCGCATCCTGTTAAAGACCGGCGCCGGCACGCCCGCTGTCGTAAAGAGACCCACCCACAGGTACGCTTCGATGTCGTAGCCCATGGATTTAAAAGTCGGCACCGTCGGCATCGCGGGATAAGGCTTGATGCCCCAACTGGCAATCGCGCGCAACTTGCCCGACTGAACATGCGGGTACACGGCAGCCGGTCCGCCGCCCGTTAACTGTGCGTGACCGCCCAGCGCCTGCACGACCGCCGGCCCGCCGCCGGTGGTCGGCAGATGGCGCATCTTGACGCCGGTGGCGTCAAGATACATGGCCATGGGCGTATGCGTGATGCCGTAGGGGCCCGACGACGAGAAAATGAGTTCGTTCGGCTTCGCCTTGGCGAGCGCGTTCAGTTCCTTGACGTTCTTCACGGGCAGCGAAGGATGAACGACCATGATCAGCGGATCGGCGCTCAACAGCGCGAGGAGCGCGATCTGGTCCAGCGAGTAAGGCGACTTGATTTCATACAACTTGTCCTTCTCGATCACCAGATACAGGTTCGGCGTCGTCACCAGGATGTTGTAACCATCGGGCGGCTGATTGGCCACAAAGGCCGTGCCGACCGCCGCGGTTCCGCCCGGCCTGTTGAGTACCGGCGCCGGCTGTTTGTACAGATTTTCAAGCACCGCGCTCAAGGGCTGCGCGTGGATCTGATTCATGCCGCCGGGCGGGTTGGGAACGATAATATTGATGGCGCGCGTGGGGAAGTCCTGTGCAGAGCCGGTAAGCGCTGCAAGGGCCAGGGTAATGGCGATTAATGGTCGATGCATGAGTTCTCCTCGATAATGGGCGGCGGAGCGCGTGCAAATGACGCCGCGCCTGATCCGGAACATCCCTACCGTAACTCTCAACTGATTGCAATGTCAACCGCGCGGGCGTCGTAGCGGTTGGCAATCCTCGCGTTCTCCGTTAGCCTTGGCCATTCCGAATGGCTTACATCTACCGAGGATGCAACATGTTCAACCCGTTCCAGCAATTGCAACTCATCAAGACCGAAGTCTTCATGTCGATGCCGGCGAAGTTCCGCAAGAAATCGCGGTCTGCGTGGTCGGACCCCAATCGCCAGGGCGCCGAAGTCGAATGTTTTCTTGAGGGGCCATCGTTCGACCGCGACGGCAACCTTTGGTTCGTCGATATTCCGTTCGGGCGCATATTCCGCATCACGCCGAAAAAGGACTGGGAACTCGTCACTCAATACGATGGCTGGCCGAACGGCCTCAAGATCCACAAGGACGGCCGCATCTTCATCTGCGATTACAAGGAAGGCCTGCTATGTCTCGATCCAAAGACGGGCAAGCTGGAAACCATTCTGCGCACGGCGTTCAGCGAGGGCTTCAAGGGGCTCAACGACTTGCACTTCGCGGCTAACGGCGACCTTTATTTCACGGACCAGGGCCAGACCGGCATCGCCGATCCGAGCGGGCGCGTATTTCGTCTCGACACCAGGGGCCGGCTCGACCGCTTGTGCGACAACGTGCCGAGCCCGAACGGCATTACGCTGTCGACGACCGACAAGCACGTGTACGTCGGCGTTACCCGCTCGCAGCAGATCTGGCGGCTGCCGCTGATGGCCGATGGCACGATCTCGAAGACCGGCGTCGCCATCCAGTTGTCCGGCGGCGTCGGCGGTCCGGACGGCATCGAGATGGATGCGGAGAATGGCCTGCTCGTGTGCCAGCTCGGCGTCGGCATCTGGCGCTTCGACAGCAACATGCTGCCCACACACCTGATCCACTCCGCGGACCACAAGCATCATCACCTCGCGAACATCGCGTGCGGCGGGCCGGATATGAAGACGCTATACATCACCGAGTCGCTGTCCGGTGACATTTTGACGGCGCAGCTGCCGGTCGCGGGCAAAAAAATGTTCGCGCATCAGTAGCGCGCGCCGCCAACCACCGCGATTCCCCGAGCGTTTCCTGATGAATGACGGTCGGCACGCTCAATCGCTCACCCCGACCCGGGAGCAGCGGGCGGGCACGGTACCATTTCGCCGTCCAGAATTTGGGCAGGATTGAAAAAGCGGATGCATTCCGCCGCCTTCCGCACGGGCATGCGCGAAACGCTCGGCGTGCCCGGCGGGGTGCTCGCCGCCAGCTACCTCGGCTTCGGCGCGCTCGCCTATTCGAGCGGCGTTCCGGTGTGGGTTGTCATTGCGTCGACGCTTACGGTGTGGGCGTTGCCCGGCCAGCTCATAATGGTGGATATGTGGCAGATCGGCGCGCCACTTATCGCGATACTGCTCGCGGTGATGCTGACCAACGCGCGCTTTCTGCCGATGACGGTCACGCTCCTGCCGATGCTTCGCCATCGCCGCCATCGTCCGTGGGTTTACTACGCCATTGCGCAGTGCGTGGCGATGAGTTCATGGGTGATCTGCATGCGCCGCTGTCCGGAAATGCCGGCGGCGGAACGCCTGCCCTACCTTGCCGGGCTGTCGGCCGGACTCATGGTGGAGAGCGTGTGCGCCGGCATCGTCGGCTACCATGTCGCCGAGTCGATCCCCGCCACGCTGCAGATCGGGATGATTTTCATTGCGCCGGTTTATTTTTTCGTGTTCCTGATCGTCGAAGCGCGCAGCAGGCTCGCGGCGATTGCCCTGACCTGCGGCGGAGTTGCGGGGCCGCTCTGCTATCTGCTGACGCCACAATGGAGCGTGCTCGTCGCGGGTTTCGCCGGCGGCACGCTGGCCTTTATGATCCATAAGATGCTGGAGCGCGCGCGTGCTTGAGCTGTTGGCGTTGACGATGCTTTGCGGCGGCGTCAGCTACTTCTGGCGCGGCCTCGGCGTGCTGCTGTCGGGACGCATTTCGACCAGCAGCGACGCGTTCATCTGGTTGACCTGCGTCACCTACGCGATGATGGCGGGGCTCATCATGCGCATCATCGTGATGCCGAGCGGATTGCTCGCCACCAGCCTGCTCGCGCATCGCCTGCTCGCATGCGCGCTCGGTCTCGCCGCGTATTATCTGGCGCGGCGCAACCTGTTCGTGGCCGTCGGTGCCGGCGCGGTCGCGCTGACGGTATTCAACTATTTTCGCCCGTTGACCGGCTAGCCGGCAGACGTCGCGAAAACGTACAATACGCAAAATACGCAAATTTCGGACCCGCCCTTGTCAACCATCGACGTCACGCGCGACGGCGACATCGCCACCGTCGCGCTCAACAACCCCGGCAAGCTCAACGCGCTGACCATCGCGATGTGGCGCGAGCTGGCGCGCGTCATGCGCGAGCTCTCCGCGGATGATGCCCTGCGCTGCATCGTGCTGCGCGGCGCGGGCGATGACGCATTTGCCGCGGGCGCCGACCTCGAGGAATTCGTCACCGAACGCGCAACACTTGCGCAGGCGAAGACCTACCACCACGCATACGTGAACGGCGTCCTGCGCGCGGTCGGTGAGTGCCGCCATCCGACGGTGGCGATGATCAAAGGCCCCTGCGTCGGCGGCGGACTTGAGATCGCGTGCAACTGCGATCTGCGCATCGCCGGGGATTCGGGGCGCTTCGGCGTTCCCATCAACCGGCTCGGCTTTGCGATCGCATATGACGAGCTCGCGGGGCTGCTGGCGCTGGCGGGGCGCGCGGTCGCCGCGGAAATATTGCTCGAAGGCCGCGTGTGGAATGCGCACGAAGCTTTGGCCAAAGGCCTGCTCACGCGCGTGGTCCCCGACGATAAAGTCGAGGCAGAGGCGTATGCCACCGCGCGCCGCATCGCCGATGGCGCGCCGCTGGTCGCGCGCTGGCACAAGCAGTTCATCCGCCGCCTGACCGTCGGCACACCGGCGTTAACAGCCGCCGAGATCGACGCGAATTTCGATTACCTGAAGACCGACGACTACCGCGTCGGGCTTGACGCATTCATCAACAAGAAGAAACCGGGGTTTAAAGGGCGGTGAAGAGCAGTGAATAAGTGAATGGGTGAAGGGTGAAGGGTGAAGGGTGAAGGGTGAAGGGTGAAGGGTGAAGGGTGAAG
>JAYWDM010000165.1:0-6558 GCA_043779885.1 Betaproteobacteria bacterium
TAGGCGCTTGATCTATATGGCCGCGCAGAGCGCCGCCAAGACGAAGTTGTTCAACCCGTTGTACCAGTCCTTACTAGCGAGGGGCTTCGCCACCACGGAAGGGTTGGGGTGGGGGCAATGATTCCGGTCTCGGTCATCACGGGCTTCCTGGGCAGCGGCAAGACGACGCTGCTCGCGCACTTGCTGCGCGATCCCGCCATGTGCCGCACGGCGGTGATCATCAACGAGTTCGGCGCCGTCGGGCTCGATCACGAACTGGTCGAAACGAGCGACGAGAGTTTCATCACGCTCGCGAACGGCTGTCTGTGCTGCAACGTGCGCAGCGATCTGGTGCTCACCTTGGGCGACCTCGCGGCGCGGCGCGCGGCGGGAACGGTGCCGCGCTTCGAGCGCGTGGTGATCGAGACGACAGGGCTGGCCGACCCCGCGCCCATCCTGCACGCGCTGATGACCGATCGCAGCCTCGCTGAAATCTATGCGCTGGACGGCATAGTCACGACCGTCGATGCGGTCACCGGGCTGGCAACGCTGGAGCGGCACGGCGAGGCGCTGCGCCAGGCGGCGGTCGCCGACAGGATCGTGCTCACGAAGACCGATGTTCCCGGCGCCGGGACCGGTGCGATCACCGCGCGGCTCGCGATGGTCAATCCCGGCGCGCCGGTGCTGGCGGTCGTGCGCGGCGCTATCGCTCCCGGCGCGTTGTTCGATTGCGGAATTTATGACGTGGCCGGCAAGCACCCGGACGTAGGCGCGTGGCTCGCCGATGAGGCCGTCGCGGCGGCTGAAGGCCATGCGCGCCACTATCATCACGACGACATTACAAGTTTTTGCATCGTGCGCGAAGAGCCGCTGCGTGCGGTGACCCTTGCATTGCTGCTGTCGGCGCTGGCCGAGAACTGCGGCGCCGATCTCTTGCGGATGAAGGGCATCGTGCAGGTTGCGGAAGAGCCCGGCCGGCCGGCGGTGATCCACGGCGTGCAGCACGTTTATCACGCGCCGGTGTGGCTCAGGCAATGGCCCTCGGACGACCGGCGCACGCGCATGGTCTTCATCGGCCGCAACATGCGCGAGTCATGGGTGCGCAATTTGCTCGAACTCATCGACGCCGAAGTCGCCGACGAAACCGCGCGCCGCGCGGGCGCGCTCGCATGAGCAAGTGTGAGAAACTCGCGGTTTCAGAATTATTGAGTATTGTGGAATTGGCAACACTGCGCCCTCACCCTCGATCCCTCTCCCCGAGGGCATAGGTATCTACACATCGCCACTCCACAGCCCCTTCCCCCCTTGCGGGGGAAGGTTGGGATGGGGGTAGGTGTGATAGCCGAGGTCCTATGCAACTTTTTCACCCCCATCCCCGCCTTCCCCCGTCGAGGGGGAAGGGGTTTAATGCAGATGTGTAGATACCTATGCCCCGAGGGAGAGGGAAGAAAAGCCCTTCTCCCGCGGAGAGAGCGAAGCGAGGGGCCAGGGTGGAATGGCACTTACTTAAGGGTTGCGCGTGACTTCTGCCCGAGCATTCTTGCCCCCATCCTGTCCCCCGCTGTCGCAGGGGAAGGGCCGTGGGAAAAAGCTCCGCACTTTGGCTCCCTCCCTTGCGCATGAAATGCGCGGGGGAGGGCTGGGGTGGGGGCAAGGGCTTAAGTAAGTGCCATTCGGGCCAGGGTGGGGTGATGGCGCGATTTTGAATACTATTTTTGTTGGTAATGAATTTCCAAACCCCCAATAGTCGCGGGATGACCATGCAACTGCCGCTCGAAGACATCAAGGTGCTCGACCTGACCCACGCGCTGGCGGGGCCGTTTTGCTCGACGATGCTGGCCGATTTCGGCGCGCAGGTAATCAAGCTGGAGCCGCCGGGCGAGGGCGACATCGCGCGCGCGTGGGGCGTGCGCACCGCGGGTGGCGAGTCTTCGTACTTCGTGAGCCTTCATCGCAACAAGCGCGGCATCGTTGTCGATCTCAAACATTCGCAGGGCAGGGAATTGTTTTTCCGGCTCGTCGAAAAGTGCGACGTCGTGCTCGAGAACTACCGCGTCGGCGCTCTGCGGCGCCTGGGCATCGATTACGCCGCGGCGCGCAAACGCAATCCCGGCATCATTTATTGCTCGATATCGGGATTCGGCCAGGACGGCCCCTATCGCGACCGCGCCGCGCTCGATCTCATACTCCAGTCCGAAAGCGGCATGGTCAGCGTCACCGGCGATGAGGGCAGCAGCGGCACGCGCGCCGGGGTGTCGATTGCCGACATGACCGCGGGCATGTACTCCGCGTACGGCGTGATGCTGGCCTTGCGCATGCGGGAGAAAACCGGCGAGGGCCAGGAAATCGACGTGTCGATGCTCGAAGGGCAGCTCGCCCTGCTGAGCACCATGATCAGCAGCTATTGCACGGACGGCAGGATTCCGCGGCCGACGGGCAACACCTATGCCGCGCTGGTGCCGTACCAGACGTTTCACACCAAAACGCGCGACCTCGCGATCGCCATCGCCGGCGACAAACTGTGGCGTAAATTGTGCCCCGCCATCGGCTGCCCCGAGTTGACGGACGACCCGCGTTTCAGCCGCGCGCTCGAACGCAACAAGAACCGTGTGGCGTTGCTGCCGATGCTGCAGGAAGTGTTTCTGACGCGTGCGTACGAAGAATGGGAGCCGCTGCTGCTGGCGAACGACATTCCCGTGGGTGCGATCAACAACCTCGCGCAGGTGGTCGATCATCCGCAGGTCAAGGCGCGCCGTGCAATAGTCGAAGTCGAGCATCCGCGCGCCGGCAAGGTGCGTGTCGTCGGTTCGCCGGTACGCATGTCGAAAGCGCCGTTCGCCGTGCGCTCGCCCGCGCCCATGCTCGGCCAGCACACTCACGAAGTGCTGCGCGAAGTGCTCGGGTTGACCGCCGGCGAGATCGCGGCGCTGGACGCAGCAGGCGTGACCGGATAAGTGCGCGTTGAGTCGCGCGCGGCCGTCCGCCGGCTAACGTCAGGGTAATTTTCCCTGCGGCAACGCGCGCAGGGTGTCGTAGATCTTGCGGTCGATCTCGATGCCTTCGCGCAGGCTGCGGGCGCGTTCGCGAAACGCGCGCTCCGATGGCAGGCGGATCTCATCGACGCCGGGCTGGCGCGGCGTCGCCTTGACGCGCGCGAGCATTGCGCTCATGTCGCGCCGGAATTCCTCGAGCGGGAGCATGAGATCGGGTTTGATGGCCATGATCAGGTAGCCATAAGTCTTGTCGTCGCCGAGTCCCGAGCCCGCCAGCACGCCCAGCGCCTGCATCGCCAATGCCAGCGCGAATCCCTTGTAGCCGCCGAACGGCAGAATCGCGTGCACCTGCGCCGGGTCGCGCGTCGGCCGGCCCTGCGCATCGAGCGCTACTCCTGCGGGCAGCACCGCGCCGCGCCGCTCCTGGAAAATCAGGTCCGTGCCCATGAACGCCGCGGCGCCCAGATCGATGACGAACGGCTCATCCTGCGTCGGAAAAGCGAATGCGATCGGATTGGTGCCCGTAGCGGGACCGCTGGATCCGGGCGCTGCCACGTGAATTCTGCTGCTCACGCTGTGGATGCCGATCAGGCCGGCGCGGGCGGCCATCTCGACGTAGTGCGCGCTGCGGCCGCTCACCCACGAATTGTTCACGCCGACGGCCGCGAAGCCATGCTCGCGCGCTTTCGCGATCGCCACCTGCGTTGCACGATACATCGTCACCATGCCGTTGTTGTTGCCGCCGTCGAACAGCGTCGACACCGGAGTCTCGCGCAGCGCGCGCATGGGCTGGCGCGGTTGACGCAACTGGCGATGCTCGGCGACATTCAGTATTTTCGGCAGTCCCGAGTATTCATAGCCGCACAATGCCGCGTCGACCACGTGCCCGGCGATGATGCGCGCTTCCTCCGCGTCATAACCGATTCTCCCGAGCGCCTGTTCGGCCAGCGTTTGCGCCTCGCCGGCGGAGAGCCGGACCCGGTCCTGATTAACGATCTGCATGGGGACTCCCGGTCAATTTGTTGCGCGCGCCGCCGCGTGTGGCCGGCAGGATGATCAATTCGCCGTGATCCCCGTCTGCCGCGCGAGAATGGCGAAATCTTCCACCTGCCTGCGCAGGAATGCCGCGAACTCCTCGCTTGAACTGCTGGCGACGAGTTCAATGCCCTGCTCGAGAAAGCGATTGCGCACCTCGGTGACGGCGGCCGCTTTGGCGACGCCGTCGCGCAATCGCTCGATCACTTCGCGCGGCGTGCCCGCCGGCGCCACGAGGCCGTTGAAGGTCGTGTCGTGGAAACCCGCGAGCCCCGCCTCATCGATCGTCGGCACCTCGGGCATCGCTGCGGAACGCGTGCGGCTGGACACGCCGAGCGCGCGCAGTTTGCCGGTGCGGATGAAAGGCAGCGATGTGGTCACCTGGTCGAACCGCAGCATGACATGTCCGCCCACCAGGTCGATGACGGCGGGCGCCGCGCCTTTGTACTGAACGTTCAGCATGCGAATGCCCGCCTGCCGGCTGAACGTCTCGGCCGCCACATGTCCGGTTGAGCCGACCCCCGATGAAGCGCTCGTCAGTTCGCCCGGCCTTGATTTGGCAAGCGCGATCAGTTCCCGCACCGTCTTCACGGGCAAGGCGGGATTGACCACGAGCACGAGCGGAACGTCGCACGTCTGCGAGATGGGGGCAAAGTCCTTGAGCGGGTCGTAACCGGCGTCCGCCATGATCACCGGCACCCGCGCGAACGTATTCGATATCGCCAGCAGCGTGTAGCCGTCGGGCGGCGCGCTCCTGACGAAGCGGGTGCCCACGACTGCGCTGGATCCGGGACGGCTCTCGACCACGACCTGCTGGCCGAGCGTGCGCGTCAACTGGTCGGCATAAATCCGCGCAATGACATCCTGATTGCCGCCGGGCGCCACCGGATTGACGATGCGCACGAGCCTGACGGGATAAGGCGCGTTCTGGGCCCATCCGTCCGGTATGAATGACAACAGCATACCTGCCGCGAGCGCGGCCGCGTATCGATTCATGATTGCGCGATCGCCGATTCAGCGCGCGCAGCCCGGATGAATGAAATGAAATCCGGGGATGGATGACTGCAGGCGCGGGAACCCGGAATGCGCTGCGCTCCTTCCGGGCTTCGGTCCTGGTTCATTGGGCGCGGATCGGACTTACGGCGCCGGCGCGCCCGCCGCAAGGGAAGCGGTGCGCGCGAAGATTTCGTACTGCGTCCAGTTGAGCGCATGCTCTTCCAGTGTCTGCGGATTCCACATCCGGCGCGGCAGCCCGAGAATATCGCCGCCGTAAACATGCAGGCCGACGGCCGGCGTGTCACCGAGGCTTTCCGCCACATGCACCGTGTCCGCCCGCATCGGCAGGATCGCGCCGGGGGTCAGCGTGACTTCGCCCGCCTTGCGCAAGCTCCCGTTGTCGCGCCGGTAGAGCGTGTTCTTCTCCGCGCCGGAGAGCAGCAGTATCGTCGCCCAGGTGCCGTGATCGTGCGGCGGGGTGCGCCGGCCGTTCGGAAAGCACACCTTGAGCAGCGTGAGATCGGGCGCGCGGTAGAAAACCTGATTGGCGTTGCCGCCGGTACCCGGAACGTAAGCAAGCGCCGCCTCGAGCGCCGCGACTTCGCCGCGCAGACCCTCCAGCACCTCGCGTATCGAACCCATCGCGTCGGCGCTTTCCCGCGCCTGCGCGCAGCGTGCCACCAGTTCATGTACCTTCATCGGTTCGCTCCTCCACTCGTCAGGCCGCTGGCCCAAAATTCGAACACTGACTTTACCATGCAGCCGTGCGTTGCTTCACCGCCGTATGAGCACTGAGCATGCTGTCCGGCGACGGACAGCGGCGCCTACTCGGGCTTCATGCCGGCATTGCGGGCAATGGCAGCCCAGCGCTCCAGTTCGGCGGCAATGCGGGCTTTCGACTGCGCGCGGCTGGTGGTGCTGACATCAACGGCAAGGTCGACGACGCGCTCGCGCACCGACGGATGATCGATGGCGGCGATGAGGTCCTTGTTAAGCCGCGCGAGGATCGCATTCGTGACGTTGGCAGGCGCAACGTACATCCACCATTGCTCGATGACCATGTCCTTGATCCCGAGCTCGGCAAGCGTCGGCACGTCCGGGAGCCCGGTGATGCGCTTTTCGCCGGTGATGGCGACAGCCCTGATCCGTCCGGTGCGCAAAGTTCCCGCGCCGCTTGCCAGCGTGGCCATATACAGATCGACCTGGCCGCCGGCGAGCTCGATCAGGGCGGGGGCCGCGCCTTTGTAACTGATCTGGTTGAATTTCGTGCCGGTGCGCGTCTGCAGCAGTTCAAGCGACAGATGCGTGAACGAGCCTATACCCGTGTGGGCGGCGGGTAACAAGCCGGGCTTGGCCTTGGCGAGCGCGATGTAATCGTTGAGCGATTTCGCCGGCAGGGCCGCGTTGATGTACACGATCATCGGCGAGACGCCGATCATCGTCAACGGGGCCAGATCGCGCGCAAGGTCGTAAGGCAGCTTGAGCGTCGTCGCGGGCATGATGGCGTGCGCGGCCTCGACGATCGTGATCGTGTAGCCGTCGGGACTGGCCTTGG
>JAYWDM010000166.1:0-6553 GCA_043779885.1 Betaproteobacteria bacterium
CAGGCTAACACCCAGTCACCGATTCCCGGTGGATTGCTGGTATCGGACAGCGCTGCGATTATTCAGGCCAACACGATCAATATCGGCTCGCCCGGCGCCCGGGTAAACGGTCTTTACCTTAATAATGATGTCACGGTCAACGGCGTTGCGGCGGGCAGCGGCACCAGCAACGTCCCGAATACGAGCGCTAGCCAGGTTCAACATTCGGATGCTCAGATCAAGGCCACGGGTTTGATGAATGTTTACCTTGGCGCCGGCGGCCTGAATCTCACGGGCGGATCAGCGACAGTCGCTTTGTCCGCGACGAATGCCGCGCAGGCGACAGCGACTGCCGGAATGCAGGCCGGAACAATCACGCTTGACATCGCCAACAACGGCAACCTCAGCATGAAGGGTGGCACCAGCAATGCATACGGGGGGGTGTCTGCACTCAGCACTGATATCGGCGCAGATGCGTCGGCCAATATCGTGTCCACGGGCGTCTTTGCGCCGGTCATCACCGGGTTCGTGAGTCTGAAGGGCGGTGATGCGACGGCCGCTCCGGCCGGTGCCGCCAGCGCCCACGCGCTCGCCAGCGCGTTGATTAAAGGGACGAGCATCATCTTGACGGTCCAAAACAATGGACTGGCGGCAAATGGCCTTACGCTGACGGGAGGCACTGCAAGCGCGACAGCCAGCCCCGGCAGCGGAATTTGTGGCGGTGGCGGGGGCGTCTGCGCAACCGCGAACGCATTGCTGTCATCGGACACGGACAAGACGATCTCGGTGACGCACGGCAACATACATCTCGAAGGCGGTAGCAACGCGAACGCGGACGGAGTGAGTGCGTCAGCCAATGCGGTTGCCGGTACCGACGGTGGAAGCGTTGTTACGCTGGCCACGGCATTGACCGTTAGCACCAGCGGGCAAATCCAGCTTACGGGCGGCAACGAGTACATCAAGAATGTCGGTAAGGCGAGTGCTTCGGCTATTTTACAATCCACCGGAGGAATCAAGCTTACCGGGTCCGGCGCCCCCGCGGGTACCGTTCTTACCGGCGCCCCGGAAAGCGGGTTGTACCAGAACCTCGCCAGCACCGGAACCATCATCACCCAGACTGGCAAGGTGCCGCCGGTTGAGACCTTTGGCGGGAACGCGATTCCCCTGCCAGCCGTGCCCGTGCCCTACGGCGCAGGGTATACCGCGAGCAACGGAGTTGCATTCGTGCTGTCAGGCGCGCCGCCTTCCAATCTTGATCCACTACAGGCCGCGCTCCTGAGTTCGTTGTTCCTGATAAAACCTTTCGCGGCACCGGGAGTCGCGTTATCGAGCGCGGAAAAGCCCAATTACTGCAGGTGATTACGAGAACTGATGTGTGGCGACTGAACGGGAGGGCGGATAGGGTAGAATCTGCGCGGTATTCTCGTCGAAGTTCCTGATCCCATAGCGAGAGGAAAGCAGCCGGTGAATCCCCAGATCCTGAAAACGGTACCGTTGTTCTCGTCGCTCTCCGACGAGCAATTGCGCGTTCTGCAGCCGTGTCTGCAGCAACGCAGCTATCCGCGCAGTTCTTTCATCCTGCGCGCCGCTGAAGAAACGGATGCCCTGTACATTATTCTTTCCGGACGCGTCAAGGTACTGATCCCCGACGAGCAGGGGCGTGAAGTAATACTGGCAGTGATGGGCGCCAACGAATTTTTCGGAGAAATGGGGCTGCTCGACGACAAGCCCCGCTCGGCGAGCGTCGAAACGCTCGAGGCCTGCCAGATGCTGCGTTTTTCGAAGTCCGGGTTCATTGCCTGCCTGAAGGATAACTTCGATCTCGCCATGATCATTATCCGTAACCTCGTCAAACGCCTGCGTGAAGCGGATCGCAAGATCGAAAGCCTTGCCCTGATCGATGTGTATGGGCGCGTTGCGCGCCTGCTGCTCGATCAGGCCGAAGAGATCGACGGCGCATGGATCGTGCGCAGCGCTCCGCCCAAACAGGAAATCGCGCGCATGATCGGCGCGTCACGTGAAATGGTGAGCCGCGTGGTCAAGGATTTGCAGCAGCGTGGCTATATCCGGGCAGAAAAGCGCAAGGTGTATCTGCTCGACAAGATTTCAATGACCAAGCGCGCGTCGAGCGGTTAGGCATGGCGGTAACGGATTTCACCGCATTCGTGCCGGACTTTTGACGGTACCTGCAAGACCAAAGATGGCGGTGAAATTAGTAGTGATTAATGGTGCAGGAATAGGCTTTAAGACGTAGTTCACGCATAAGCAACTGTTATTCGAGAACTATGTCACGATCGTATCGTTTGGACAGGTAGCACAAGCCTTGCGGCATTCGTGATTAGTGCTATGATTTCCAAATGTGGAAATTTGCGGCCGTCGGTGACTGTGCTTCGCCGGCTCAACGGGAGAGAGGAGCGTTATCATGAATGCCACTAAAGTCTGTGCGGCGAGTCTGCTGTTAACGATGCTCGGCGCGGTGAGCGGTGCGGCTTTTGCTGCCGGCGCCGGCCAGGTGCAACATTTGAGCGGAACGCTGTCGGTGCAGCGCCCGGACGGCTCGGTTCGCATTTTGTCGCAGAAATCGGACGTCAGCGCGGGCGAAGTGCTGACTACGCAGAAGGACAGCTACGCGCAAATCAATTTTTCAGACGGCAGTTCAATGACCATGCGGCCGAATACCCAGATGAAACTAGAGTCGTACCAGTTCCTGCAGGACAAGCCGCAGGAAGACAGTGCGTTTTTCCGCCTGATCAAGGGCGGGTTGCGTACCGTGACGGGCCTGGTCGGCAAACGCGGCAATCAGGACGCCTACCGCATCGGCACCAGCACGGCGACGATCGGTATTCGCGGTTCGTCGGGCGAAACGCTCGATTGCACGCAGGGATGCGCGGGTGTTGTTCCCGGCGGCGAGAAAGCGGACAAGGCGGTGTATCACAACACGCTGACCGGCAGCTACATCATGCAAAGCGAGGACGGTACTGTGGTCATCGGCGAAGGGCAGTTCGCGGCGCACAAGAAGGGGCAGCCGCCGACAATACTCAAAGATGACCCGGGGTTCAAACTGAACGAATTGCCATTTCTTATCGGACAGGGCCCCAAGGGGACGAACGCAGATAACTGCGTAGTCAAATAGCGCGACCGCAATTCGAGACAAAACCCCGCTGACGCGGGGTTTTGCTTTTTGTGGGCAGGATGGCGCATTTCCACACTGAATCTCCAGGTTAGTTGGATCGCGCCGGGTATCGCCTATGCCGCACCAACGTGCCCACCTAATCCAGTTTATTTCGTTTGCCGCTTAACATATTGTTTTCAGGGGAAAGGCCGAAATTTGGCCGATGCCGGGTCGGAAGATAGGGGCTATAATCCTCCGACTTTGATGGCTATCCTGTGACCATGTGGTTAAGCGATAAGGCGGGGTCTGGCCACTCCGCCAAAAACCCCCTCCCGCCCAAGATCGCGTCCCTGTTGCGTGAATCGTGGTGGCTCGCCGTGGTGGCGTTGGCGCTGTATCTGGCGCTGCTACTGTTCACCTTCGACAAGGCCGACCCGGGCTGGTCGCACAGCGCGGGGGTCGGGAAAATCGGCAACTCAGGCGGACGTATCGGGGCCTGGCTGGCCGATATCCTGCTCTACGTATTCGGTATTTCCGCGTGGTGGTGGGTCGTCCTGTGCGGCTTCATCGTGCGGTGGAGCTTCCGGCGCATAGAAGTCGTGGCGCCCGGCGACCGCCGCTCTTATTTTGTCGCGGGTATCGGTTTCGCGCTCCTGATCGCGGCAAGCGCGAGCCTTGAAGCCTTGCGCTTCCACAGTCTGAAGGCCGCCTTGCCGCTCGCTCCGGGCGGCATGCTGGGCGCGAGCCTGAGCGGACTGCTGCTGGCGACGACAGGGTTCACCGGCGCGACGCTGGTGCTGCTCGCAACGATTGCGATCGGGCTAAGCCTGTTCACCGGCTTGTCATGGGTGACGCTTATCGAGAACCTCGGCGGCTGGGTCGAGACGATCTACCAGTTTCTGCGGCAGCGCTGGATCAACTGGCAGGATCGCCGTGCGGGAGCGGTCGCGGTGATCGAACGTGAAGAGGTTGTCGAAGTAAGCAAGAAGAAATTCGAGATTCACGAGCCGCTGCGCATCGAGCACCCGCAGGCTGAGATTCAGAAATCCCCGCGCGTTGAGCGGGAGAAGCAAGTGCCGCTGTTCGAAAATCTGCCCGACTCGCCGTTGCCGCCATTGCAGCTTCTGGACGATACGCAAAGCGCGGTGGCAGTCGTGGGCACCGAGACGCTGGAATTTACCTCCCGCCTGATCGAGAAAAAACTGCTCGACTTCGGCGTCGAGGTCAAGGTGATCGCGGCCTATCCGGGGCCGGTGATCACGCGCTACGAGATCGAGCCCGCCGTCGGCGTCAAAGGCAGCCAGATCATCAATCTGATCAAGGATCTTGCGCGCGCGTTGTCGGTCATCAGCATACGCGTGGTGGAAACCATACCGGGCAAGAGCTGCATGGGGCTGGAGATTCCCAATCCCGAGCGCCAGATGGTGCGGCTGTCCGAGATCGTGAGTTCGCAGGTTTACGCCAGCATGCATTCACCGCTCACGCTGGCACTAGGCAAGGACATCGCGGGCAATCCGGTCGTCGCCGATCTCGCGCGGATGCCGCATCTGCTGGTCGCGGGAACGACGGGCTCGGGCAAATCAGTTGCGATCAATGCGATGATACTGAGCCTGCTCTACAAGGCGCCGCCCGCGCAGTGCCGGTTGATTCTGGTCGATCCCAAGATGCTCGAACTCTCGGTCTACGAGGGCATACCGCATCTGCTCGCGCCCGTGGTTACCGACATGCGCCAGGCCGCCAACGCGCTGAGCTGGTGCGTGGCCGAAATGGACCGGCGTTACCGGCGGATGTCCGGGCTCGGCGTGCGCAACCTGGCGGGGTTCAACCAGAAGATTCGCGAGGCTGAAAAAGCCGGCAAACCCATTGCCAATCCGCTGACGTCAACGCCGGATAATCCGGATCCTTTGCACGAGATGTCGCTGATCGTCGTCGTGATCGATGAACTGGCCGATCTCATGATGGTGGTGGGCAAGAAAGTCGAAGAGCTCATCGCGCGCCTGGCGCAGAAGGCGCGGGCGGCAGGCATCCACCTCATACTGGCGACGCAGCGTCCATCGGTGGACGTGATTACCGGTTTGATCAAAGCCAACATACCGACGCGCATCGCGTTCCAGGTTTCGGCGCGCGTCGATTCGCGCACGATTCTGGACCAGATGGGCGCCGAGGCGCTGCTCGGACAGGGCGACATGCTGTATCTGCCGCCGGGAACCGGCTTTCCGCAGCGCGTGCATGGCGCGTTCGTGGCCGACCATGAGGTGCACAAGGTGGTGGAATACCTCAAGAAAATGGCGCAACCGCAGTACGTCGACGGCCTGTTGGAAGAGCCGGAAGCGGAGGCGGACGGTGCGCTGCCGCAGGACGGCGGCGGCAACGCCGAGTCGGACCCGCTCTATGACCAGGCGGTGGAAATCGTGCTCAAAACGCGGCGCGCATCGATTTCGCTCGTCCAGCGCCATCTGCGCATTGGTTACAATCGCGCGGCGCGCCTGATTGAACAGATGGAGCGCGCCGGCATGGTTTCATCGATGCAGACGAACGGCAATCGCGACGTGCTGGCGCCGGCCCCGGCATCTGAAAGTTGACCAGGTGAAGAAGCTATGCTGATGAAAAATGTCTTGCTCCTGATTTTTCTGCTGACCTGCGGCGCGGCGAGCGCGGCGAGCATCGATGCGCTCAAGGCGATGCTGCAGCAGACGACGTCCGGCAAAGCGCGCTTCGCGCAGATCGTCGTCGACAAGAACCTGAAGCAGTTGCAGCAGGCCACCGGCACCATGCAGTTTGTGCGGCCGGGCAGGTTTCGCTGGGAATACGACAAGCCATTTGAGCAGACCATCGTCGGTGACGGCGCGAAGCTGTGGATCTACGACAAGGACCTCAATCAGGTAACCGTCAGAAAACTCGACCGCGCACTGGGCGGCAGTCCCGCCGCGTTGCTGTCCGGCAGCAACGAGATCGAGAAGGTCTACGACCTCACCAATCTGGGCAGCCAGGAGGGGCTGGACTGGCTGGAGGCGGTGCCCAAAGCGAAGGACACCAGTTTTGAGCGCATCCGCCTGGGCTTCGGCAAGAGCGGGCTCGAAGCGATGGAGTTGCGCGACCAGTTCGGCCAGACCACGGTCATCAAGTTCGCGGACGTCGAGCGCAATCCGCGGATCGCCGCCGATGTGTTCAGATTTACGCCGCCCAAAGGCGCCGACGTCATCACCGATTAGGCATTGCCGGCCGCGTCCACCGTGAACGACTTATTCGCTAAACCCGAGCCGGCGGCGCCGCTGGCGGAACGCTTGCGCCCGCATACGCTCGACACCGTGGTGGGGCAGGCGCACCTGTTGGGGCCGGGCAAGCCGCTGCGGCTCGCATTCGCAGCGGGCAAGGCGCATTCGATGATCCTGTGGGGGCCGCCCGGTGTCGGCAAGACCACGCTGGCGCGGCTGATGGCGAGCGCGTTCAATGCCGAATTCA
>JAYWDM010000167.1:0-6552 GCA_043779885.1 Betaproteobacteria bacterium
CGGGTTGGCTGATCGTATTGAGTCCGGGACATGGGTTGCCGCCTCGCCGATTAGTTCCAGGTTGCGGAGGGTCGCATCGTAGTTCAGGCCGCTGGCGACAAATCTCGTCTGGTTGAGGCCATTGGAATAGGCGATGACTTTCTCGGCAAAGCCGATCATGTCGTCTAGGTAAAACCGCCATTCGCGCTGCGTGGCATCAGACATGCACCGCCTCCTTTTCAATGAATGGACGCAGTTCCGCGCGCAGGGCCTTTTCGGTCACTAAATCAACCGGGCAGCCGAACAGGTCTTCGAGATAGAACTGGACACCGAAATAGCGTTCGGATGTTGCCGGCCCATCGAAAGCGACCAGGATGTCGATGTCGCTATCGGTCCGTGCGTTGTTGCGTGCGGTGGAGCCAAAAAGGGCAAGCTGCGTTACCCCGTAGCGCGCGACCAGGGTTGGTTTGCTTTGGGCGAGCAATTCAAGGGCACGTGAGCGATTCATTATTGCCTCCGTTCAAAAGCCATGGCGAGGAGTCCTTGTTGCCTGCGCGCGTCTCGTAAGCCGATTCGACCCGCGCCGAGGTATTTATCGAGCGCGCCGATTGCAGCGATTTTCTTATCAAAGCAATTCAGCGCAACGATGCCTCCAATCACGCGGCCTTCATGACTTCGACGTCGCGGTCGAGCTTACCGGCAATCGCATCCCTAGCGACTTCGAGATCGTAGTGCGACTGCAAGTTCATCCAGAATTGCGCCTCCACGCCGAAGAACTTGCCCAGGCGCAGCGCGGTGTCGGCGGTGATGCCGCGCTTGCCGTGGACGATCTCGTTGATGCGTCGCGGCAGCACGCCGATTCCCTTGGCAAGCCGGTACTGCGTGATCGCCATCGGCTTGAGAAAATCCTCTGCCAGAGTTACACCGGCATGTACCGGCGGGAATTTGCGTTTACCCATGATAACTGCCGTCAAGCCGCATGCGGCAGCACTTCCTTCTCGATGCGGCCTTTGGCGTCGCGCAGCGCGATCTTCAAGTCGTAGCTTGCCTGCAGGTTCATCCAGAACTGCGGCGTGGTTTTGAAATAACGCGCAAGCCGCAGCGCGGTGTCGGGCGTTACGCTGCGCCGCTCGCGCGCCAAATCGTTGATGCGGGGCGCGGGTACACGCAGCGCGACGGATAGCGCATGGGCCGACAGATTCAGCGGTTCGAGGAATTCCTCCCGCAGCACTTCACCTGGATGAATCGGGCGCATCTTGTTCATAAATGTCTCCACTCAATGGTAATCGACGATTTCCACCTGCTCCGGCCCGGCGCTGCCCCACACGAAACAGACGCGCCATTGATCGTTGATGCGGATGCTGTGCTGCCCCCGCCGGTCACGCTTCAACGCTTCGAGCCGGTTGCCGGGAGGCGCTACAAGATCGGAAAGCTGCACTGCGTCGTCGAGCATTTGCAGTTTGCGCGTTGCAACGCGTTCGATGTTGGCGAAGCGCTTGACACGCTTGCCGTTGAAGAGAGCTTCCGTCTCGGTACACGTGAAGGACCGGATCACCTGAACAGGATATAACGCAGCGCGTTAGATGTCAAACGTTAAGGCCCGGGTGCGGCCAGAACGCCTAAGTACGGCGTGCCGTCCTTATGCGTAAAGGTGCGGCTTCCGGCAACGGTCTTGCACGCGAGGTCGTCGTCGGGATAAGTCACCGCGTCGCCTTGCGCGCGATCGCCGACTTCAAGATATACCGCATCTACAGTCGTGCGATTAACGAGACAATGCGCGTCGGCGTGGCCCGCGGGAAACCCCGCCACCGTGCCTGCGGTCAGCAACTGCTCACCCGCGTCGGTGACGAGCACGAGTTCGCCGCGCAGAACGTAGATGAACTCGTCTTCCAGCGAATGCCAGTGGCGCAACGCCGATGCGCTGCCCGGCTTGATCGTGGTCAGGTTGACGCCGAAGTTTTTCAGCCCGAGCGCGTCGCCGATGCGTTGCTTGGCGCGCCCCGCGACGCGCGGCTTGAACGGCTCCGGATAGTTCGAGCCTGATTTCGGTTCAACGGTTGCCGGATCGATTGCCGGCAGCCTGAGTTTCGCGTTCATCGTCACTGACCTCCAAATCCGTTGTCGCTAAGCCGGGCCCAGCGTTACCGTGACGCCCGACTCCAGTGCCTTGATGACGGCGTCGAACGCGGTGACGGTTGCCAGCATGTCGGCGCTCGAAACCGGAAACGGCGCGCGCCCATCTATCGCATCGGCGAATGCATCCAGTTCCACGCGCAGCGCATCGACCGGGTCCAGGGTAAGGCGCTGCGGCTGTGCGTTGCTCTTATGCAGCAGCAACTCGTGCTCGCCCACCGACTCGGCCGAGCCCTGGTCGCCGAACACATGGACGCGCCAGAAGAAAGGCGTCGCGCGCACGGTGGCGATGGTGCCGCTGACACCGTTGGCGAACTCCACCAGCACGGTAGCGGTGTCGCGCGGCACCGGCGGCGGCTTGCGCACGGTGAGCTGCCCATGCACGCGCCTGAACGGCCCGATGGTGTTGATGAAGGCATCGATCAGATGCAGTCCGGCGCCGGTCATGCCTCCGCCGGGCGATTCGGCGGGTGAATCGCGCCAGGTGCCGGCGGTGTTGTTGGAATGCTCGTTGCTGAAATGACCTTCGATGTGCAGGATCTGCCCGAGTTCGCCCGAGGCCGTGATGCGCTTAAGCGCCTGCATCGACGGCCACAACCGGCGGTTGTGCCCGACCCCGAGCACCACGCCGGCCTTGCGGCAGGCGTCCACCATCGCCACCGCATCGGCCGCATTGAGCGCGAGCGGCTTCTCGCAGAATACCTGCTTGCCGGCGCGCGCGCTCGCTTCGACCATCGGGCGGTGCAGCGAATGCGGGGTCGCCAGCACCACGGCCTTGATCGCGGGGTCGGCGAGCACTTCCGCGAGATCGGCGCACAAGCTGAAACCGTGTTGGGCGGCGAAGTCGCGCAGCTTGTCGGGCGCCGCATCCACGCCGCGCGTAAAGCGGATGCGCGAGCTTTTGCCCTGGATGGACTGGACGAAATTCCTGCCCCAGCGGCCGAGGCCGACAATTGCGGCGTCTATCATTCGACTCTCCTGTTTTGATCAGCCGGCGAAATAGAAAAGCCGGCGCAGCATCGCCGCATTACCTTCATGCCGGGAAATTACCAGCCACTGAAACGCGGCCAAATGGCCGCAATTTGCGTATCGCCGGCGACGACATGGTAACGGTCGTGTTGCGCCGCCGTGGCGCATGCATGATTGGGCAGGATGCGCAGGAGCGTGCCGACCGGATACGCCGCCGCATCCACGCCGCCGCCGCCGCGCCGGCCGATGATGCCGTGCTCCTGATTGGTCGAGACCACCAGCAGGTCGCCGGCCGGATCGCCGCCGACATCGCAGACAACGCCGTAGCCCTGGTCGATCTTCTGGCTTGCGGTGCCGCGGTCGCGCGACATGGCCATCCATCCCGCGTCGGTGATGATCCAGCCCTTGTCCTGCTGATGACCGATCACCGTGGCTAGCACCGATACGGCAATATCGTCGATCCGGCATACGCCAAGGCCCGCCATGACGAGGTCAAAGAACATGTAGACGCCGGCGCGCACTTCGGTGACGCCCGTGAGATCTTCACTGTAAGTCGCCGTGGGCGTCGAGCCGACGCTCACGACCGGGCATGGCAGACCTGCCGCGAGCAGGCGCTCGGCGCAGCGCGCAACCGCGTTGCGCTCGCGTACCGCCAGCGCGCGAATTTTTTCCACCGCGTCGCAGTTGTAGGAGTCCCCGGCATGGGTCATTACGCCGCGCAACTGCGCACCCTGACCCGCAGTGAGGATGCGGCCGATGTCGACCAGCACGGCATCGTCAGGCTTGACGCCCGAGCGATGCCCGTCGCTGTCGATCTCGATCAATGCCGGGAACTGCACGCCAAGTTCCGTGCCGCGCGAAGCAACCATGCGCGCCGCCTCGATATTGTCGAGAATTACCGTGATGTCCGCGCCTTTGCGCCTGAGTGCCGCGACATGATCGAGCTTGCCGGGCGCGATGCCGACCGCGTACAGGATATCAGTGACGCCGTGCGCAAAGAACTGCTCGGCCTCTTTCAGCGTCGACACCGTTATGCCGCCGGGCTGGCCGTCAAGCGCGAGCCGCGCGACGTCGTAACTCTTCGCCGTCTTGACGTGCGGACGCAGCGCGACGTTCAGCTGCGCGAGATGCCCGCGCATGCGCGCAATATTGCGTTCGAGCTTGCCGCGCTCGAGTACGAGGCATGGCGTTTCGAGCCTGTCGAGGTCGCCGGAACTCATCCGAAAAACCGCCTATTCACGATCTGCCGCCTGTGTACGAAGCTAATCGTTGATGATAATCAAAAATTCATGTCTTTTGCCAAATGACTGTTTCCACATATCGACATACACCGCCCCGCTCGCCAGCAGCCTTCCACAGGCTTCACCGCAAATTCGCAACAATCGACCCGTGCGCCGACTCCGCCCAACAGGGCAGCGCATCCAGTTTCCGTGCGTGCCGGCAATAGGCGATTAAATTCATGGACATCGGCGCGCCAAGCGCATAGAATCCCGTGCTCAATAAAAAAATGCTTAAGGCAAAAGGGATGGACATGCAAGAGGACACAGACGGCAGTATTCAATCATTGTCCAGAAAAAAATTCCGGGCGCTGGCCGAACTGAACAACTGGTCGATTGCCTATGCGGAAGGGTATTTCAACGGCAAAGCCAACCGTGTACTCGGCAAGCAGCCGACCAGTTACGCCATGATTGGAATCGACCAGTATTCCGGGGGTTTCCGGGCCGGATACTTTGCGCGCCAGAACCCGGACACGATTCGCCGGTCGGCCTAGCGGCCGCGTTAAGCTGACGCGAAAAAAATAAGTCCGGCAACACCCGCATGAGGCCCCGCTACGGCGGGGTTTTTCTTTGTTCCCGCACGCCGCGCATGCTCAACCGGTTGGGTCCGGTTGTCGCCCCGTAGAATCAGGAATCCCCGGTAGCCAAACGAATCGCAATTTCAAAATCGCGGCAACGTCCTGCCGCGCCGAAGAGCAGGCACGCGTGACCCGTCGTTACGTTGCCGGCCGGTGTTGCCCGCTGTCTAGACGTTGAACCGCAATTGCGCCGGGAACCCCGCGCCGCTGCTCACAATGTCACTGCCGCGGCGCGTTTTGTACCCGCTTTTCGTAGCTCCGGCCGGAGCAGCGCCAATGCGGTCATGCCTTCGCTCAATTCTGCGAACAGATCGCGCTTGGGCGCACGCTTGACCTTCATCGGTGCCTTCATTTTCGATCTCGCTAAATGCGGGTCCATCTTGAGCAACGCTTTCAATTGGTCGCGCTGCGTCAGACCCATCGGTATCCCCGCAGAGCTTGCCGGGCACGCATATTACATTGGTATTGGTATCAAGCATCCAGTTCAAAACCGTCGACGGCTCGCGGGCCCCCTCCGGCGAGGCGGCAGATCGCCCATGCTCACCGGGCACTCACTCAGTACGGCAAGCCAATCGCCCGCACCGGCGATGCGGCGGAACACGAGCTCGTTCGCATCAGCATCGAACCGGGCGTCGAAGGTGTCTCCGGGCAAAGCCGGGGAGAGACCTTCGGGAACGGTCAGGCGGCGCTTGGCATCGAGGGTCACAATCATGTCGGCATTTTCCCACCATGCGATCAGACATTCAATTTTCCGAACTGGCACCCCCAGCTGCTTCCGCAAAGGCCTGCCAGAATTTCCCGCGCGATCTCCGACCAGGATTTGCCATATAGAAGGCCCGCTTCTCCGGGAATCTCGGCTGGTGTAGAATACCTACCTGGTAAAACTTCTGGAGCGAGTGATGAGCGCCGTGCTTGTATCAACAAAGGGGCAGATCGTCCTCCCCGCCGCCGTCCGGAAGGCGCTCGGGTTGAGGCCTGGAATGCGTGTCGACATCCGTGTCGAGGGCAAAGGCGCGCGCATCACGCCGGCGCCGGTCAAGAATACAGCGAAGCTTTCCGAGATCCAGTCCATCCTCAAGTATTCCGGCCCGCGGGTGGCGGTGAAGGATATGCGGGTCACGGACTACAAGGACTGACGGCGTGCGCGCCTTGGATACCAACGTGCTGGTGCGCGCCCTGGTGCAGGATGACGCGGCGCAGAGCAGGCGCGCGCAGGCCTGCCTGAGCGCTCAACCGGTTTATATCCCGGTAACGGTGATCCTTGAGCTGGAGAGGGTGCTTCGCTCACGATATGGGTACTCACCCAAAGCGATTGCGGACGCGATGGAAAAGCTCGCAATCCTGGAAAATGCCGTCGTCGGCGAGCAGGCCGCCGTTGTCGCGGCGGCCAGAAAAATACGGCAAGGCTGGGACTTCGCTGACGCGTTGCACCACGCGCTTGCCGCCGGCTGCGATGATTTCGCCACCTTCGACACCGCGCTCTCACGGCGCGCGGGCCGTGATGATTCGACGGCTCCCCCGGTGATTGCGATCTGAAGAAACAAGAGCCGGCTGTTCTGTGGCGCTGCCGCGAGAGAGACAGGTGTGGTGCAGTTGTTTCTGAGTACAGACCGGAC
>JAYWDM010000168.1:0-6528 GCA_043779885.1 Betaproteobacteria bacterium
CCGGCAAATGCCGGTGCTGCTGCGAGCAGGCCTGTTACTGCGATGATACCCACGATGCGTTTCATGGCTCTTCTCCTTGGTGGCCGGATCTCATCGGAAACCGCGGCTGAAATGCGTGCAATTCACGCACCATGATTAACGCACGCAACGGCCATAAAGCTATTGCGGTTTGGTTAGGGTTTGTTTCCCTTTGTAACGGCGCGTCATAGCCCGGCGCCTGTATGCGGGCCCCCGCTTCACTTCTTCGGTATGAAAAGGTCGGTGCAGACACCCTCGTAGACCTCCGCCGCCATGCCGATCGATTCGCCCAGGGTCGGATGCGGATGGATGGTCTTGCCGATATCGACTGCATCCGCGCCCATTTCGACGGCGAGCGCGAGTTCGCTGATCAGGTCGCCCGCGTGGGTACCGACAATGCCGCCGCCCAGAATGCGGTGTGTGGCATGGTCGAAAATGAGCTTGGTAAAGCCTTCGTCGCGTCCATTGGCGATGGCGCGACCGCTGGCCGCCCACGGAAACTTGCCAACGCCGATTTGGACGCCCTGCTTTTTCGCTTCTTCTTCAGTGAGTCCCACCCAGGCGATTTCCGGATCCGTGTAGGCCACCGACGGAATCACCCGCGCATCAAAAAACGATTTCCTGCCCGCGGCGGCTTCGGCCGCAACGTGTGCTTCGTGCACCGCTTTGTGCGCAAGCATGGGCTGGCCGGCGATATCGCCTATCGCGTAGATATGCGGCACGTTGGTGCGCATCTGTTTGTCGACCGCGATATAGCCGCGCTGATCGACCACGATACCGGCCTTGTCGGCGCCGATCCTGCCCCCATTCGGACCGCGACCCACGCCGACCAGCACGAGATCGTAGAGTTGCGGTTCGGCCGGCGCCTGCTCGCCTTCGAATTTCACCATGATTCCCGCCGGCGTGGCATCGACCGCGACGGTCCTGGTTTTAAGCATGACCTTGTCGAAGCGCGCCGCATTGAATTTGCGCCACACGTTCACAAGATCGCGGTCGGCGCCCGGCATCAGGCCGTCGAGCATTTCCACGACCTCGATGCGGCTGCCGAGCGTCGAATAAACGGTCGCCATTTCAAGCCCGATGATGCCGCCGCCGATGACCAGCATGCGTTTGGGTATGGACGGCAGCGCCAGCGCGCCGGTCGAATCGACAATGCGCGGGTCCGCGGGCACGAACGGCAGTTGGACAGGCATCGAGCCGGCGGCCACGATCGCATGCTGAAAGCGGATCACTTTCTTTGCGCCGGACTTGTCCTGTCCCGCGCCGGCGGTGAGTTCGACCTCGACGTGATGCGGATCGAGAAAGCGGCCGTAGCCGCGCACTACCGTGACTTTGCGCGCCGTCGCCATGCCGGCCAGGCCGCCGGTGAGTTTGCTCACCACCTTGGTCTTGTGCGCGCGCAACCTGGCCAGATCGACAGCCGGCTTGCCAAACGCGACGCCAATGTCGGCAAAGTGCGCAACTTCGTCCATGACGGCCGCGACGTGCAGCAGCGCTTTGGATGGAATGCAGCCGACGTTCAGGCACACGCCGCCGAGCGCCGCGTAGCGTTCAACCAGCACGGTCTGCATGCCGAGGTCAGCTGCGCGGAACGCGGCCGAATAGCCGCCAGGACCGGCGCCGAGGACCAGCATTTCACATTCGATATCCGTGCCGCCGGCGAACGCGGCGGCGGGTGGCGCAGCGGGTGTCGGCGCGGCGGGCGTCGGGGCAGCGGATGTCGGTAGCGCAGCGGTGGCCGTGGCGCCGGACTCTGCGCCGGCTGCGTTCTCGGGATCGAGCGTGAGTACCAGCGTGCCCTGGGAAACCTTGTCGCCGATTTTGACTTTGAGTTCTTTCACGACGCCGGCGATCGGCGACGGGACTTCCATCGTCGCCTTGTCGGATTCGAGTGCAATCAGCGGGTCTTCAGGTTGCACCCGGTCGCCCGGCTTGACGAGAATTTCGATGATCGGAATGTCCTTGAAATCGCCGATATCGGGGACTTTGACTTCGATCGTTTGGCTCATGATGTTTGCACGTGAAGGAGTGAAGGAGTGAAGGAGTGAAGGGTGAAGGGTGAAGGGTGAAGGGTGAAGGGTGAAGGAGGGGATATTCACGCCTTCACGTTCTGATCTCGCCGTGGCCAAATACGACCCACTTGAGCGACGTCAAGCCCTCAAGCCCGACCGGACCGCGCGCGTGCAGCTTGTCGGTCGAGATGCCGATTTCGGCGCCGAGGCCGTATTCATAGCCGTCGGCAAAGCGCGTCGACGCATTGACGATCACCGAGCTCGAATCGACTTCGCGCAGGAATCGCTGCGCGCGGACCGTATCTTCGGTGACGATTGCGTCGGTGTGCTGCGAGCCGTACTGCGCGATGTGTTCAATCGCCTCGTCGAGCCCGTCGACCACGCGCACGGCAAGTATCGCCGCCAGATATTCCGTATACCAGTCTTCCTCCGTGGCGGGCCGCATGTCCGGCACGATCCTGCGCGCGGCATCGTCGCCGCGCAACTCGATGCCCTTTTCCCGGTAGATGCCCGCCAGCCTGGGCAGCACTGTGGCGGCAATGCCGCGCGCGACGAGCAGAGTTTCCAGCGTATTGCAAGTGCCGAGCCGCTGGGTCTTCGCATTGTCGGCGATGCGGATAGCCTTGTCGATGTCCGCGCGGTCATCGATGTATACGTGGCACACGCCATCGAGGTGCTTGATCATCGGAATGCGCGATTCCCGCATGACGCGCTCGATGAGTCCCTTGCCGCCACGCGGCACGACGATGTCGACGTACTCGTTCATGTGCAGCAGTTCACCCACCGCCGCACGATCGGTGGTGGCGATTACCTGTACCGCCGTCTGCGGCAGCCCCGCTCCCGCCAGGCCTTCGTGCATGCACGCGGCGATCGCCTGATTCGAGTGCAGCGCTTCCGAGCCGCCGCGCAGGATGCACGCATTGCCCGCCTTGAGACATAACCCCGCGGCGTCCGCCGTCACGTTGGGGCGCGATTCATAAATGATTGCGATCACGCCGAGCGGCACGCGCATGCGTCCGACCTGGATGCCGGACGGCTGTTGCTTGAGGTCGCTGATCGCGCCGATGGGGTCAGGCAGCCCGGCAATCTGCCGCAGCCCGTCAGCCATTGCCGCAACGGATTTTTCCGCAAGCGTGAGGCGGTCGATGAGCGGCGCAGCGAGCTCTTTGGCGCGCGCGGCGTCAAGATCCCGCGCGTTCGCGTCGAGCAGGCGCTGCATATCGCGCTCGATCGCCAGTGCGGCGAGCGTCAGCGCCTTGTTCTTCGTGGCGGTGTCGGCTTTGGCGATCAGGCGTGAAGCGGCGCGCGCCTGCTTGCCGACCCCGGTCATGTAGCTTTGGATGTCCATGTTTGAATGCAGGATTGACGCTTGAGGATAGAGCAAAACCCCGGCAGGTCACTTCCTGTCTCTTCGATCCTCGATCCTCGATCCCGGCTTTAAATCATACCGCTATTCTATCGAGCTCTATGTAACGGCGTTACATCGCTCGACCCTCACCCCCACCCAACCCCTCTCCCGGAGGGTGAGGGGAGCGTCGAGCGAAACCGGACTCTTGCCCGGTTTCGTACTGTTCAGTTGGCGGCCTTGGCGGGCGTGCCGGCGAAGCGCAAGCAAAGTTGCAACAACTCGTCCCATACGTCGCCGCGGGCGAGGCCCTTGATCATGCGGTCGATGCGCGCGGCATGGACGAGCGCGGCTTCGGCCTGCGCCCGCGTCAGACGGTCAATGTGGCGCTGGATCAATTGCTGGCGCGGGCCCCAGATGCGCGCATCGCGCATCGCCTGTTGCAGCGGCACGCGGGAAGCGAGCCCCGCCAGCACGCGTGCGACGGCGCGGATTTCCTCGGTGATCGACCACAATACGAGCGGCGGTGCAGCGCCCTCGCCGCGCAGCCCGTCGAGCACGCGCACGAGATGCTGCGTGTCACCGGCTAGCGCGGTTGCGCCCAGATCGAAGATGTCAAAGCGCGCAACATCCAGCACCGCTTCCTTGATCTGCTCGAACGCCAGCACGCCGGGCGGAAACAGGAGCGCCAGTTTTTGCACTTCCTGGTAGGCGGCAAGCAGGTTGCCCTCGACTTTTTCGGCGATGAATTCCAGCGTATCTTCCGCTGCCGTCTGTCCCTGCGCTTCCAGGCGACCGCCAAGCCACGCCGCCAGTCTGGCGCGCTTGACCTGCTCGGCCTCCACCATCACGCCGGCCGCGTCGAGCGCGCCAAACCACGCGCCTTTTTGCGCGCGCCAGTCGATTGCCGGCAGCGCGATCAGCGATATCGTATCCGGCGGCAGGTTTCCCGCGTAGGACTGCAACGCCTGGCCGCCGTCGTTGCCGGGCTTGCCGCCCGGAATACGCAATTCGAGAACGCGGCGCGTCGCGAACAGCGACTGCGATTGGCTGCTTACCCTGAGTTGCGTCCAGTCAAATCGCTGTTCGGCGGTCAGCACTTCGCGCTCGATGTGGCCCGCTTCGCGCGCCCTGGCGCGGATGCGGTCGGCGGCCTCGAGCGCGAGCAGCGGCTCGTCGCCGTACACGACGTACAGGCGGGCAAGGTTATTCTTGAGATGGAGCGGGAGTTTTTCGGTTGTAATGCGCACTTTGGAGTCCGTTCCCGCAGGATACGCGACAACAGTTACCGGGAGCCCTTGGCGTCCGCGTCGGGGCGCGCAGCTTCCATGCGGCGTATGATCCGCTGCACGGCGTCGTTCTGCATGTCGCGGTAGAGCAACGCTTCTTCCTGTTCTTTACCGAGCACGTCGCTGTCGCTGTAGCTCAGGTCGCGTTTGAGCAGGATTTCGCTGCGCGCTACATATTCCCTGGCGTCTTTGCCGAAAACGCGGAACGAGACCCGGTAGCGAATCTGCAACTCGCGCACGCGCCCGCCGGACGTCAGGGACAAAATCGCACGCTCGCGCGCCTCGCCCAGTATCTCCAGTGTGGCATCTGCTTCCTTGGGATTGCTGGTAACGCGCGTTTTGCTGCCGGCGCGCACCGCCCGCGCGATTTGCGTGGCGACCGCCGGCGAGCCGCTGACGAACAGCGACTCGAAAGGCAGGGTTGCCTGTCCGCGCAGATGAAAGCCGCAGGAGGCGAGTAACGCGCACAGCACGAGGCTGACGGTGAGGCGTGAGGCGTGAGGCGTGGGGCGGAAAAACCCTGCTACAGCGCGCTTCATTCCGGATATTGTGCAGATCACTTCTCGCTCCTTACGCCGCACGCATGAGTCTTTACACTACCACGTTGACAAGCCGGCCGGGAACTACCACAACCTTCTTCACGGGCTGGCCGCCGACGTGCTTCTGCACGTTCGCGTTTTGCATCGCCAGCATTTCAATATGGGCGCGGTCGGCATCTTTCGCGACGCGCATGTTGCCGCGCAATTTGCCGTTCACCTGCAGAACGAGCTCGATTTCATCTGCGACCAGCGCCTGCGAATCGGGCTCGGGCCACGGCGCGGCGAGAATATCCTCGCCGTAACCGAGCTCGCGCCACAGGGAGTGCGCAATATGAGGCGTAATGGGCGCGAGCAAGCGGAGCAATATGCCGGTTGCCTCTGTCAGCAGGAGTTGATAATCCCCGGGCATGCTGCCGTCAGCGGTTTCGCCGCTGCGGAACAAGGCGATAGCATTCAGAATTTTCATGGCTGCCGAAACGACGGTGTTGAACTGGAACCTGGCGAAATCGAAATTGGCCTGGTTCAGGACCGTGTGCAGCTCGTGACGAAATGCCATATGCGCAGCGGCGCGCGGTTTCCAGCCCGCAGGTAGCGGCGGATTATCCGCGCGGAGCTTGTTGGTTTCCTGAATGAATGCCTGGCAGTCGTAGGCAAAGCCCCACAACCGCTTGAGAAACCGCGAGGCGCCTTCGACCCCGGCGTCGTTCCACAGCAGGGTGTCTTCCGGGGAACTCGCGAACATCATGAAAAGCCGCGCGGTATCCGCACCGTATTCGTCGATCAACGACTGCGGATCGACGCCGTTGTTCTTCGATTTGGACATGGTGCCGATGCCGCCCGATTCGACGGGCTGCCCGTCGGCGCGCAGCGTCATGCCCGCGCGCTTGCCTTGCGCGTCGACCGCGATTTCAACGTCGGCCGGGTTGAAATAGCTGATGCGGCCGCTGCCGGCCTTGCGGAAAAATATTTCGTTCAGCACCATGCCCTGCGTCAACAGCCGCGCGAACGGCTCGTCGAGCGTGATGAGCCCGAGGTCGCGCATCACCTTGGTCCAGAAGCGCGAGTAGAGCAGGTGCAGTATTGCGTGCTCGATGCCGCCGATGTACTGGTCAACCGGCAGCCAGTATCCGGCGCGCTCGTCGACCATAGCGTTGTTCTGGTCCGCGCATGCGAATCGCGTGTAGTACCAGGACGAATCGACAAACGTGTCCATCGTGTCGGTTTCGCGTTGGGCCGGCCGGCCGCATTTCGGGCAGGCGCAATTGACGAAGTCCGCGCGTTTGTTGAGCGGATTGCCGCTGCCGTCGGGCACGCAGTCCTCCGGC
>JAYWDM010000169.1:0-6518 GCA_043779885.1 Betaproteobacteria bacterium
CTCAATATCAGCAACCCGGCCGGCCTTACCGTGATTGTCGACCGCTCGGCGGCGACCGCGAGCGACTTCGCCTGCGGTGCGAACGTGGACGGACACCACTTGGCCGGCGTCAACTGGGAACGCGATCTTCCGGCGCCCGTGATCGTCGCCGACATCCGCAATATCGTCCCCGGCGACATGAGCCCCGACGGCAAAGGCGCCCTCGACATGTGCCGCGGCATCGAAGTCGGCCACATATTCCAGTTGCGCACCAAGTATTCCACGGCGCTCAAATGCGCCTTTCTCGACGAGTCAGGCAAACAACAGCCGATGGAAATGGGCTGCTACGGCATCGGCATCACGCGCATCGTCGCTGCCGCGATCGAGCAAAACCATGACGAGCGCGGAATCATCTGGCCGCTGTCGATCGCGCCGTTCGAACTCGCGATAGTGCCCATCGGCATGGGCAAGAGCGCCGCCGTGCGCGAAACCGTTGAATCGCTTTACACCGGGCTGTCGGCCGCAGGTATCGACGTATTGCTCGACGACCGCGACAGCCGGCCGGGGGTGATGTTCGCCGATATGGAACTGATCGGCATCCCGCATCGTGTCGTCGTCGGCGACCGCGGGTTGCAGCAGGGGCAGATCGAATACCAGGGCCGGCGCGACAAAACCGCGCAGTCCATCGCGCTTACCGACGCTGTTAACGCGGTCAAACGCCTCGTATGCTCAGGTTGACGGGATTGGTGCTCGCGCTACTGCCGCACCTGGTGTTTGCGGGCAACCAGATTTACGAGCCGCTGTCGGCCAGCGTGCGAAGCCAGATGCACTCGACGGTCAGCGATCAGGCAACGCCGTTTCTGGCCTTCGATACGGTGGAGGACGCCCGCGCATGGCTCGACGCGATGTCCCGAAAGCTTGATCGCCGCATTCCCGACAGGCGCGCCCGCGAAGAATTCCTGGTGACCGCGCACTACGAAGCAAAGCGCGCCGGCCTTGATCCGCAACTCGTGCTGGGACTGATCCAGGTCGAAAGCGCTTTCCGGAAATACGCCGTTTCGTCCGCCGGTGCGCGCGGATACATGCAGGTAATGCCGTTCTGGGTGAAACAGATCGGCCAGCCTGGCCAAAACCTTTTTCACCTGCGCACCAATCTGCGTTACGGCTGCGTCATCCTCAAGCACTACCTCGACATTGAGCGCGGGGATCTCTTTCGTGCGCTCGGCCGCTACAACGGCAGCCTCGGCAAGGCCGATTATCCGAATGCGGTGGTACGCGCCTGGATCAACAACTGGAAATACCCCCTGCATCTGGCCGGTGCGGCCGCGCGTTAGCGCAATCACGCCGTTTTGACGAGTGCAACTGCGTCGCCGTCCGCGTCGTTTTTTTCGGTTTGACTGAACAACTGATCGAGCGACATCTGCAGGTTGCCGCCGATATGCGTCGAAAGTTCGAAAACCAGCGATTCGAGTTCGGCGCTGGCGTGGCGCGCCGGAACGTGCGCATCGGTGTGAAACACGAACAGGCGGTAGATGGCCTCCACCCTGATCGTCGCGGTGTCGTGGCACAACACCCAGCCGCTGGGACCTGAGCGCGCCACCCAACCCGCCCCGGACAGCGCGGCGAGGATCTTCTCCAGGTGTTCGACCCGCACCTTTACCACCGGATGCAGCTTCGACAGCAGGACCACTTCGCCGGTCTTATGCGCGCGCCACAGCATTTTCAACACCTGCAACGCGTCGAAAAAATCGCTGCCGGGCACCGGACGGGATTGGCCCGCACGCTCGCGCCACTCGGGAAGCACCGCGACGAGCACCGCGCCGGCGACGATGATAAGCCACGACAGGTAGATCCACAGCAGGAAGATCGGCACCACCGCGAATGCGCCATAAACCATCTTGTAGGTCGGAAAATGCGCGAGGTAAAAACCGAAACCCTGTTTCATCGCCTCGAAACAGATACCGGCGGCGACGCCGCCAAACAACGCATCGCTCCGCCGCACCTGGCGGTTGGGCACCGCGAAATACATGAACGCGAATGCAACCGAGGTCAGCACGAGCGGGATAAACCTGAGAACCAGCAGTTGCATCTCGGGCGCTTCGTCAACGAAACCCAAAGACAATGTAATCAAATACGAGGTCGCGGACAGGCTGGCGCCGACGAACAATGGACCTATCGTCAGCACAGTCCAATAGACCAGCACGCGCTGGAGCAATCCGCGCCGCCAGGGCACGCGCCAGATGTCATTAAACGCGCGTTCTATCGTGAACATCAGCAGCAGCGCGGTTACGCCCAGAAACACGACGCCTACGGCGGTCAGGCGCAGGGCATTCTCGGAAAATTGCTCGGTGTAGCCCGTAATCGCGTCGACCGATGCCGGTACCAGGCTGTCGACGACAAAATCCTGCACGTAGGCCAATAGCGACCCGAACACCGGAAATGCCCCCGCCACGGTCAGCGCAATGGTGGCGACCGGCACGATCGCCAGCATGGTCGTGAAGGTCAGGCTGCTCGCAATCTGGATGCACCGGTCCTCGATAAAGCGCTGGCTGAGGATGCGCAGCAGATCGGTCAGCGGTGCGTTCTGTCTCGGCATGAATGTGTCCCCGGATTGCGCTGCTATAATACGCGTGAATTTCCGCACGGTCCGATGAAAGAAATCCTCGTCCTGTATTACAGCCATTACGGCGCCGTCAGGCAGATGGCGCAACTCATCGCGCGCGGCATCGGGCAGGTGCCGGGCGCCGCGGCGCGCCTGCGCACGGTACCGAAAATATCCGCCGTTTGCGAAGCCGTCGAAAACGACGTGCCCGCCGCGGGTGCGCCCTATGCCGGTCTGCATGACCTCGAGGAATGCGCCGGTCTCGCGCTCGGCTCGCCGACGCGATTTGGCAATATGGCGGCGCCGCTCAAGTATTTCATCGACTCCACGTCGAGCCAGTGGCTCAGCGGCGCATTGAACCGTAAACCGGCGGCAGTCTTTACCTCGACAAGCAGCATGCACGGCGGCCAGGAGTCGACATTGCTGTCGATGATGCTGCCGCTTTTGCATCACGGCATGCTGATCGTCGGCCTGCCGTACGCCGAACCCGGGCTGCTTGCTACCGCGAGCGGCGGCACGCCGTACGGCGCCAGCCATGTCGCCGGCGCAACCAGTGACCGGCCAATCACCGACGAAGAAAAAAAACTGTGCATCGCGCTTGGCAAGCGACTCGCCGAGACCGTGCTCAAGATCACCGCATGAACCAGGGCGACACGCCCGGCAGTATTTGCGCCAGCATCATTACGGTGAGGCATGCCTGATGCGCGCTGCGGGCGTTGCCTATGTTGCTGCGGTGGCGAGCCTTATCGCGCTGATTTTCCTGAGCCTCGCCTGGGAACTGTGGCTCGCACCGCTGCGTTCCGCGGGCTCCCTGCTGGTTCTGAAGACCCTGCCACTCCTGTTGCCGCTGTTCGGCATCCTGCGCGGCAGGGTTTATACGTACCAGTGGGCGTCGATGCTGATTCTTGCCTACTTTGCGGAGGGCGTCGTCCGCGCCTGGTCCGACCACGGACTTTCCGCGCACCTGGCGCTGGCGGAAATCGTGGCGGCGCTGATTTTTTTCGTAGCCTGTATTCTCTATGTCCGCGCGACCCCTCGCCCGGCATGATGCGACACGGCATCGATTGCCGTCCATGGGGGCAGGCCACCTCGAGTGTGGCGGGCGCCAAAGACGTAAAGAACCCGCTCAAAGTCGCGAGCATGCCACGCGTGAAAGGCGACGGAAGACACTGCATGCAGGATGAAAAAAGGGCGCCTCAGGCGCCCTTTTTCGTTGAACGCCCCGCCCCCGAAGGGAGGCGCCGGCTGCGCTCAAACCTGCGGATTCACGCGCTCGGGCGACGACTGCAGCTTGTTAAGCGCGTTGATGTAGGCCTTCGCGGATGCCACAACGATATCGGTGTCGGCGCCCTGTCCGTTGACGATGCGTCCCGCCTTCGACAAACGAACGGTCACTTCGCCCTGTGAGTCGGTTCCGCTCGTGATGTTGTTGACCGAGTAGAGCAACAGTTCCGCACCGCTGTTAATCAGGCTTTCGATCGCTTTGAACGAGGCGTCGACCGGCCCGCTGCCCTGCGCATGCGCGGGCTTTTCCTTGCCGCCGTCCGACAGTACGATCCTGGCAAACGGCAATTCGCCCGTCTCGGAATGCGCGGTGAGCGAAACAAGGTGATAACGCTCGTTCTCAACGTGCTCGAGACTCTCCTCGGTAATCAGCGCCTGCAGATCGTCGTCGAATATCTCGCGCTTCTTGTCGGCGAGCTCCTTGAAGCGCTTGAATGCCGCGTTTAACGCCTCTTCGGAATCGAGTTCAATGCCGATCTCGTGCAAACGGGTCCTGAACGCATTGCGGCCTGACAGCTTGCCCAACGTCAGGCGGTTGTTGCTCCAGCCGACCGACTCGGCACTCATGATTTCGTAGGTTTCGCGATGTTTCAGCACGCCATCCTGATGGATGCCGGACTCATGCGCGAACGCATTGGCGCCGACGATCGCCTTGTTCGGCTGCACCGGATAACCGGTGATGCCGGAGACCAGCCGTGACGCCGGCACAATCTGCGTTGCATCGATGCCTGTATCGCATGAAAACACGTCCTGGCGCGTACGCACCGCCATTACGATTTCCTCGAGCGAAGCATTGCCGGCGCGCTCGCCAAGCCCGTTAATGGTGCATTCGACCTGGCGCGCGCCATTCAGCACCGCGGATAACGAATTGGCGACCGCGAGGCCGAGATCGTTGTGACAATGAACCGACCATACGACCTTGTCCGAATTTGGAATGCGCTCGCGCAACTGGCGGATCAACCCGCCAAAATGTTCGGGCAAAGTGTAGCCGACCGTGTCGGGAACATTAATGGTCGTTGCACCCGCCGTGATTACCTGCTCGATAATGCGGCACAGAAAATCGATATCGGAGCGGCCCGCGTCTTCAGGCGAAAATTCGACGTCACTGGTATACTCGCGCGCCCACTTCACCGCCTTCACCGCCTGTTCGATTACCTGCGACGGCTCCATGCGCAGCTTCTTTTCCATGTGTATGGGGCTGGTCGCGATAAATGTGTGCACGCGGGGCGATTTCGCGCCCTTGACCGCTTCGCCACAACGGCGAACGTCTTTCTCGTTCGCGCGCGCCAGTCCGCACACAGTGCTGTCACGCACCGCCTCCGCGACGGCTTTCACGGACGCGAAATCGCCATCGCTCGCCGCCGGAAATCCCGCCTCGATCACATCGACCCGCATGCGTTCGAGTTGGCGCGCAATGCGCAGTTTTTCGTCCTTCGTCATCGCCGCGCCGGGGCTTTGCTCGCCATCGCGCATAGTGGTATCGAATATGATCAGTTTTTCCTTGCTCATGGCTGTCTCCAGTGTGGCTTAACCGTGGCACGCCGCAGGGGGCGAGTCCGCGAAATTTACCTGTCAATCCGGGTCCAAACCACCCGGCCGCACAACAAAATCGAAATTTAAGGGGGAGTGTTTAGCGCGCTACGCGCAGCAGCAGGTTTGCCAGCAGGGCGCTGGCAAGAGGAACGTAATGCTCGATGGCCTGATGCATGGTACTCATAACGGAAAATATAAACTCTTTTCAGAGTGCTGGCAAGGGCAATCACGGACATTCGAAGATGTGTCCCACACAGCCTGTTGGGTACTACGGAATTGGCGAAACTTCGCGCCCTGCAATTAACTGACAGGTGTGGAACCCGATTGATTGTCAGCAGTTATTCTTACTGTGTCATAAAATATAATGCCCTCCCCCTTGACGGGGGAGGGCCAGGGTGGGGTGAGAGATACCATGGCTCGCAAAGTTTTCACCCCCATCCCCGCCTTCCCCCATCAAGGGGGAAGGGGTTCCCTTAGTATCTTGTGACACGGCAGGATTATGCAGTATTCAAGAATTCCCGTGCGTCAATTCGTTGAGCAGTTCTTCGCTTTCGATATGGATGCGGCGGTTGTCGATGCTGAGCACGCCCTGCCGTTTGAGAGAACTCAGCACGCTGGTGACGGTCTGCCGCGACGTACCCACCATGTCCGCGATCTCCTGGTGAGTCAGCGGGATGTTGAGAAAGACCTCCTTGCCGACGCGCGTCCCGTAACGCGCGGAGAGGCGCAATATGAGCTTGGCGACGCGTGTGCCGACGTCATCCGACACGAGGTTGACGAACATTTCGCCGAGCACGCGCAGGCGCGACGACAGCACCTGCATGCTCAACAGTGCAACGCGCGGATGGCGTTCGAGATAGTCGCGGAATTTCTCCTGCGAAACCGTCAGCACCGCGGACGCCTCGCACGCCTGCGCGTTGACGACGCGGCCGCCGCCGCCGGCCACCTCGGCCAGGCCGAATATCTCGCCGGCAAAGCAGAACCACAGGATCACTTCGCGGCCGAGCGGCGACAACTGGTGTATCTTGACCTTGCCGCTGCGCAAAAAATAAACGTTGCTGCCCGGCGCTCCCGCGCGAAACATGAAGTCGCTCCGGCCGTAATGCTGCACCGTAGCAAT
>JAYWDM010000170.1:0-6513 GCA_043779885.1 Betaproteobacteria bacterium
AAAGAGGACATAGGTTCAACTGGAATAGTGTCTTGATCGAGGCGTTTCACCATCACGAAACGCGAAAATCAGAACATCAAATCCGGTGACCACGCTCACTATGTCGAATGCGACGAGAACGCCACCGTGCCGGCGCGCGCGTTTTCGTCGGTCTTGACGTTGACGAGCGCTACCATGCCCTGATCCACCTTCTTCTGCGCGCGCTGCAGCGCGGGGCCGATGTCTTCCGGCTTCTCCACGTATTCCCCGTAGCAGCCCAGCGCCTCGGCCATCTTGTCGAACCGCGTATAGCCGAGAGTACGCCCTGGCTTCTCGTTTTTCGGATCGGCCGTCCAGCCACCGTTCAGGCTGATTACCACGAGGAGCGGGATTTTGTGCCGCACGGCCGTGTCGAGCTCCATGCAGTTCAGCCCGAAGGAACCATCGCCGTGGACGATGATGACTTGCTTGTCCGGGCACGCAACCTTGGCCCCGACGCCGAAGGGCATGCCCACGCCCATCATGCCGAATGGTCCTGAATTGAGCCGATGGGCCGGCGCAAATGTCGGCATCGACTGGCGGCCGTAGTTCAGAATCTCCTGCCCGTCCACCACCAGGATGGCATCGCGTTGCATGAAGTTTTTGATTTCCTCGCACAGCCGCAACGGATGTATCGGCGTCGCATTCATCGCCATGCCGCCGCCGGTTTCCTTTTGCTTCGCTGCCTCGCCGTCGCTGAGCTTCTTCCGCCACGGCGCGAAATTGCCCGCATCCACGCGGCCCGGTATCGCCGCCAGCAGCTGCTGCAGGACCGCCTTGCAGTCGCCGACGATGCCGATATCCACTTTGCGCGGGGACGATGCGATCTCATCCGCATCGATATCGATCCGCGCAATCCTGGCGTTGGCGGCGAAGCGCGGCGGCGCGGCATGGCCGATGATGTAATTCATGCGCGTGCCGACGATCAGAATAAGGTCGGCATCGCGAAACGCCGACGAGCGCATGGTAAGGAAGGACAGCGGATGATCGTCGGGCAGCACGCCGCGGCCCTGCGGCGTCGTGTAGAAGGGTATGCCCGCCTTCTCCACGAAGGCCTGCAGATCGGTCCATGCCTGCGACCAGATCACGCCGCTGCCGGTGAGTATGATCGGCTGCTTCGCCTTGGAGAGCGCATCGACCAATTCGTCGATCCGCGCGGGTTCGCCCTGCGGCCGCGCGCGCAGCAGCGAACGTCCGCTCAGGCTCCAGTCGACCTCGTTCTCCGCAATTTTCTGGTAAAGAATGTCCGCCGGAAAATCGAGATAGACCGGCCCGGGCTTGCCGCCCATCGCCTTCTGGAAGGCCGTATTCACCATTTCGGGAATCCGCTTCAGATTGACGACGCGGTCGGCCCACTTCGTACAGCCCTTCATGATCGCGACCTGGTCGATCTCCTGAAACGTCTGCCGGCCGAACTGGCTGATGGCGCTCGAGCCGCCGATCGCCACGACCGGGGCGCAATCGATCAGCGCATTCGCAATGCCGGTCGTCAGATTGATCACGCCGGGACCGCTCGCCGCCAGGCAGACGCCCGGCTTCTGCAGCAGCCGGCTATAGGCCTGCGCCATCAACGCCGCGGCCTGTTCGTGGCGCACGTCGATCGGACGTATCCCTTCCTTGATGCACGAATTTTCGGCGAGCATCATCGGCCCGCCCATGATGTAGAAAAAATCTTTCGTGCCCTCGTTTTTGAGGGACTTCGCCAGAATTTCAGAGCCGGTCAGTTCCGCCATGATTGTTCTCCCCGTTTACAGAATTATGTTATGTGCCGTTGGCGCTGCGTGTCTGCTGTGCCCTTGCAAAACTCCTCCCCCTTCAAGGGGGAGGTGGGGAGGGGGATGGGTTAATTACGCTCAAACCCCGACCCATCCCCACCTCGGTCCTCCCCTTGAAGGGGAGGAAGAAAAATGCGCTGCGCGCAAAAACGTGGCCCACCTCGGGCCTCCCCTTGAAGGGGAAGGAAACTAATCTTACTGCGTCATAAAATAGATCCCCTCCCCCTTGACGGGGGCTAGGGTGGGGGTGAGTGTTACCATGACAAGCGAGGTTTCCACCCCCATCCCCGCCTTCCCCCGTCAAGGGGGAAGGAGTTCCCTTGGTATTTTGTGACGCAGTAGGACTAAGGAGGCTCTGATCAAGTTCGTCACACCGGCGCACGCCGGTGTCCAGGTGATTGCCCCCATCCTATTGCCCCCTCGCTTGCTGCACTCGCTCTCCCCCTCGCAAGCGGGGGAAGGGGATACCGGCGTACGCCGGAAAGTCGAATTCAGACTTGTTCAGAGTTTCCCTAAATGATCTTGTCCGAGCGAAGTGCAGCCACCTGCTCCTCGTTCATTCCCAACCAGTCCTTGAGCGCTTCCGCACTGTGCTGGCCGAGCAGGGGCGCCGGTGTCACCACGGCAGTCTTGCCGTTAAAGCGCACGGGCCAGCCCGCCATCTTGAACGGTCCGTGGTCCGGATGCTGTACGGTATGTATGATGCCGCGTTCCTCGAAATCGGGGTCGTTCATGAGTTCTAGGGTATCGCGCACGGCGCCCGCGGGAACGGCGGCGCCGATCACACGCATCGCTTCGTACTTGTCGTGCTTGCACGTCCATGCGCTGATGATCGCGTCGATTTCCGCTTCGTGTTCGACGCGCGCCTCCCGCGTCTCAAAACGCGGATCGCCGATCAAGTCCTTGCGGCCGATCGCTTCGAGGAGCCGCGGCCAATGCTGCGGGTTGCCGCGACTGGTATAGACGTAAACGTAGTCATTCGGCCCGCCCGGCGCGCAGGGATAGATGTTGCACGGGGGATTGCCGCCGCTGTTGGATTGCGCGCCGGCGCGCGGCGCGGCCTTGCCGGTCTTGGCGGTTATGCCAAACGAATTGCGGATGTAGTGCAGCATCGCATCCTGCATGGCCACGCCCAGCCGCACGCCCTTGCCCGTCTCCTTGCGCTGGTAGAGGGCGGCGAGAATGCTGATCACCATCAGCATCCCGGTCCCCGTATCGCCGAGCGTCGGTCCCGGCTTGACGGGCGGCCCGTCGGGCGCGCCGGTAATGCTCATCGTGCCGCCGCAGGCCTGGGCGATCATGTCGAAGGCCAGATTGTTTTCGTACGGGCTGCCTTCGCCGAAGCCTTTCACCTGGCCGTAAATGATGCCCGGGTTCAACTTGCTCAACACGTCGTAGCCGAGCCCCAGGCGCTCGATGGCCCCGGGCGCGAAGTTCTCCATGAAGATGTCGGCTTTGCGCGCCAGGTCCTTGACGATCTCGAGCCCGCGCGGGGACTTCAGGTTGACGGTGAGCGAGCGCTTGTTGGAGTTGTAATTGAGGAAATAGGGGTCGTCCCGGTGCGGTTTCGTGGTGCCCATGCGGCGCCCGGGATCGCCCCCCGCCGGGTTCTCCACCTTCACCACGTCGGCGCCGAGCCATGCCAGCACCTGGGTGCACGACGTGCCCGCCTCGAACTGCGTCAGATCCAGCACCCGGATGCCGGTCAGGCAACCCGGAGCCACGGTCTTCGTATCGGTCATCGGTTTCTCCAATGATTTGCAACAGGGGGCTGGAATCGAAATGCGGCGCGCTGTCTATCTTAACGCAAGTACGGTCGTCGGTTGGACGATTTGCCAGGCAGCGCCGCGTCAGGCCGGGATGCACCAGACTTTGCGCGCGTGCTCCGGTGTGGCGACGTCGAACGGCACGCCGGCGGGGTCCGTGTATTTGCGCTCGGTGCGCGGGCCGGCGCCGATGTTTTTGATCTGTCCGGCATAGACGCCGCCGCTTTGCTCGACTTTGGCGGCGGCCGCATCGATGTCGTCAACGAGAAATCCCATGTGATGCAGCCCCTTGCGCGCGCCTGAGTTCGCGTTCCTGTTCGCGTCGATGATGGCGAGGCTTACCACGCCGTCGGACATCATGATGGCGACGCCCGATTGCCTGACGCGTTTCATCTCGAACGCCTGCTCATAAAAAGACGCGGTTTTTTCCATGTCGTCCACCGACAGCGTGATGTGGCGCAGCTTGGCCATGCGATGCTCCTTGTGGCGTTAAATAACGAAATTTACCCTGCCGGCGCGATCTGCGCCCGTATTGCGCGGCGCTGAACGACCGGTTGCTTGCGCGTCGCCGGCGGGCGGCGGTTGAAGAGCCCGTTCACCGACTCCAGTTTCTCCAGCGACTGCAGTTGCGCAAACAGCATTTCGGCGTCGAGCTTCAACCGCGACCACGCCGCGCAGTCATTGAACTTGGCCCACAAGTCGTCCGCCGTCAAGGGCGCGTGCGGATCACCCAGCGCGTAGCGCACGTTTTCACTTGCCAAGACCGTGCCATCGGCACGCGTGATTGCCACGCTATCGAACGGCGCATAACCCGACGTGCCGGGCTCCTCGACCGGATTGATGTCGATGGCGACGCGTTCCATCAGTTTGCGCACAGCGGCGCTGCGCACGAATTCATCGGTCAGGTCGCGCAACCCCACGCGGCCGTTGAGCAATGCGCAGGCGAGCGCGAACTCGATGCTGAACTTGGCGGCGATGGCGGTGCGCGGGCGGTGGTTCTTCAGTATGACCCGATGCGAGTTGCTGAACGACACGCGGATCTCCCCGACGTCGCGCGCCGCGACCGGCTGCAGGCGCAACAACCCGAGCATCGCGTCGATGGCGCGGTGCGCGCGGTAGCACACCGGATATTGTTTGATGCTGAGCCCCTGCTGCGCTGACTGCCATTGTCGCGGCGGCAAACGCGGCGGGGTATCGAGGTCGACGTCGCCGCCCGGCGAGAGGGCGGCGAGTAACCCCTGTGCGTGTTCAAGCGCGTCGGCGGTCGCGGTGACGCCGGCCGCCGCGAAGCGCGCCGCGTAGATACCGGATGCGGCGGCGGCGCCGGGATGCGTCGGCTTGACCATGGATCCCAGGTTGGACATCACGCCGCTTGCCGCGGAGGCGGCGATGCCGAGTGCGTGCGCGGATGCGGACGCGTCGAGACCATGCAGCGACGCACACGCCGCGGCCGCGCCCAGCGCGCCGAACACGCCGGTCGGGTGCCAGCCCTTGCGCTGGTAGTTGCCGCGCTCGCGCGCGATCAGGTCGGCCCACACTTCGTAGCCCGCCGCATAGGCGACGAGCATGTCGCGCCCCGTGGCGCCAAGCGCCTGCGCTTCGGCCAGTATCGCCGGCACGAGCACGGCGCTCGGGTGACTGCCTTTCAGCGCGACATCGTCGTAGTCGAGCGCGTGCGCGGCCGTGCCGTTGATCCATGCCGCGGCCGGTGCGGACGTTCGCTTGCTGCTGAAGTAAAGATGCGCGGGACCATCGGGGTTGTCCGCGCGCAGCACGCGTTCAATGGCGGCGGTCACCGGCTCGCGTGAACCGGCGAGCATCACGCCCGTGCAGTCGGTAAATCCCTGCCTGGCGACGCTGACGACGGCCTGCGGCAGCGCCTTGTACTTGAGCTGCGCGATGAACGCGCCATAGGCCGCCGTCAGCGGCTGCGTCATTTTTGTACCAGCCGCTGCAATTCACCGGCAGCGAGCCACGGCATTTCGGCGTCGAGCCCGCTTTCGTAGGCCGCCATTTGATCCTGATAGCGCTCGGTGATGCTGATGTCGTCCAGCCCCTCCAGCATGCGTTCCTTGCGCGACGGCTCGATCTCGAACCTGTACTCGGCGCCATCGGGACCGATGACGGTTTGCGCCGGCAGATCGATGGTGATTTCGGCGCCCGGGCTGGCATGCAGTTGTTCGCGCAGCTTGCGCGCCGTCGCGTCGGGCAGGACCACCGGCAGGAGGCCGTTCTGATAACTGTTGCTGGCGTAGAACGCGCCAAAGCTCGGCGCGATGATGGCGCGCACGCCGTAATCGGTGACTGCGTAGACCGCGCCTTCGCGCGTTGAGCCGCAGCCGAAATTGGGACCGGTCACGAATATGCCGGCATCGCGGTACGGCGCGCGGTTCAGAATGAAGTCCGGTTTTTCCTTGCCGGCGGCATCGAAGCGCTCGTTCAGAAACAGGAAATTGCGATAGCCGGCCGTCAGCGGTTTGCGCAGGAAGCGCTGCGGAATCAGCATGTCGGTGTCGATGTCCGGGGTGTCGAACGGGGCGGCGACGGCGGTCAGGCGCGTGAAGGGTTCCATATTTTCCTTTACTTCAATATCTAAAAGGGCAATTAGCCGCAGATAAACGCCGATGAAATTCAAAAGCATGAATGCTTAATTTGTTTTTGCCTTATCTGTGTGTATCTGCGTTTATCTGCGGCTCATGGCTTTAAGCGTTAGGTAAGAGTACGAACGTCGGTAAGCCTGCCGGTCACCGCGGCGGCGACGGCCATTGCCGGGCTCAGCAAATGCGTGCGCACGCCGCGGCCCTGGCGGTTTTCGAAATTGCGCGGCGAGGTGGAAGCGCAGCGCTCGCCGGGAGCGGGGAAGTCCCCGTTCGAGCCGACGCACATCGAGCACGCCGAGTCGCGCCATTCGAAACCCGCGGCGATAAAGATTTTGTCGAGTCCGGCCGCCTCGG
>JAYWDM010000171.1:0-6513 GCA_043779885.1 Betaproteobacteria bacterium
TATGTTGATGCCCCAAGTTGACACGCGCGCTGGCGTAGCGTCAAACTGGCGACCCGCAAATATAACAGCTTCGCCGCCTGCACTGCAGCGTAAGAGGGGAGACTAAGAGTGCCTAGCACGATAGGGTCGCCAGTCAGCGAAATCCGCGACGGCATGCGCATCGAGTGGGATGTTGCGATAGAGATGGACGACGGCCTCGTGCTGCGCGCCGACGTGTTTCGCCCGCCGGCCGCCGGCAAATACCCCGTGATCTTGAGTTACGGCCCGTACGCTAAGGGCCTGCATTTCGAGGACGGTTATCCGAGCGCGTGGCGGCGCATGATAGAGACGTATCCCGATGTCGCCGCGGGCTCGTCGAATAAATACCAGAACTGGGAAGTCGTCGATCCCGAGAAATGGGTGCCGGACGGCTACGCGGTGGTGCGCGTCGATTCGCGCGGCACCGGCCGCTCGCCCGGCCACATCGATCACTTTTCGCCGCGCGAGACGAAAGATTTCTACCGCTGCATCGAATGGGCCGGCGTGCAGCCGTGGTCGAACGGCAAGGTCGGGTTGAACGGCATCTCTTATTACGGCATCAACCAGTGGCACGTTGCTTCATTGCAGCCGCCGCATCTCGCGGCGATGTGCATCTGGGAGGGGGCCGCTGACTGGTATCGCGACATGACGCACCACGGCGGCATCCTGTCGACGTTCTGGGACAACTGGTACGACATGCAGGTGAAAACGGTGCAGTACGGTTGCGGCGAGAAGGGGCGCCGCAGCCGCGTCACCGGCCAGCTCGTGTGCGGTGACGAGCTGTTGAGTGAAGAGGAGCTCGCGCGCAACCGCTGCGACTTCGGCACTGCGATCCTTGAGCATCCGCTCGATGACGGCTACCACAAGGCGCGTTCGCCGAAATGGGACAAGGTCACGGTGCCGTTGCTGTCGGCCGCCAACTGGGGCGGGCAGGGCCTGCACCCGCGCGGCAATTTCGAAGGCTACACGCGCGCCGCATCCAGACACAAGTGGCTCGAAGCGCACGGCATCGAGCACTGGACGCACTTCTACACCGATTACGGCGTGAAGCTGCAAAAGCGTTTCTTCGCGCATTTCCTCAAAGGCGAGAAGAACGGATGGCCGAAGCAGCCGCGCGTGCAGTTGCAGGTGCGCCATGTTGACCGTTTCGTCGAGCGCTTTGAAAACGCATGGCCGCTGGCCCGCACGCAGTGGACGAAACTCTACCTCGACGCAGCCGCGCACGCGCTGACTGACGTGTCGCCGCTGGTTCCTTCAAGCATCGAATATGCCGCGCTGGGTGACGGTGTGACTTTCGTGTCGCCGCCGCTGCCGCGGGAAACCGAGCTTACCGGACCGTCGGCGGCGAAACTGTTCGTCTCGGCGTCGAGCAAAGACGCGGATCTGTTCCTCGTGCTGCGCGTTTTCTCGGCGGATTTCAAGGAGGTCGTATTTCAGGGCGCCATCGATCCGCATACGCCGGTGGCGCAGGGCTGGCTGCGCGCGTCCCATCGCAAGCTCAACCCCGGACTGTCGCTGCCGTACCGGCCGTATCACGCGCACGACCAACGGCAGCACCTCAAGCGCAACGAGGTCGTCGAACTCGACATCGAATTGTGGCCGCTGTCGATCGTCGTGCCGGCGGGCCATCGCATCGCGCTGACCGTGCGCGGCCGGGATTACGTCTATCCCGGCGGCAGCGGCGGCAAGCTCTCGAATTTCAAGAATGAACTGACCGGCTGCGGGCCGTTTCTGCACGATGATCCGCGCGACCGCCCGCCGGCAATTTTTCACAATCGGGTGAAACTGCATTTCGGCCCGCAGCGCGCGGCTCACGTGCTGCTGCCGGTGATTGCGGCGCAGCGGTAGAATCAAGCCGCTACAGGCGAAGGAGGGTTCACACATGAGATTCTATGGATTCTGGCGATCGCTGGCGAGTTATCGCGTGCGCGTCGCGCTCGCGGTCAAGGGTCTGGACGCAACGGAGGTGTCGATCGACCTGCTGCTGGGCGAACAGCACAGCGAAGCGTATCGGGTGGTCAATCCGCAGAGCGTCGTGCCCGCGCTCGTCATCGACGACGGGCCGCCGCTGTTTCAGTCGATGGCGATACTCGAGTATCTCGATGAAATGCATCCGCGGCCGCCGCTGCTGCCGCCGGATGCGCGCGGACGCGCGCGCGTGCGCGGGCTCGCGCAGATCGTGGTCAGCGACGGACATCCGCTGGTCGTGCCGCGCATCCGCGGTTATATGGAAAAGGAGCTGAAGGTCGACGAACCGGCGCGCAACCGCTGGCTTGCGCACTGGTCGCTCCAGGCGCTCGAAGCGGTCGAAGGCCATCTGGCGAACGAGCAGGCGACGGGGCGTTACTGCCACGGCGACACGCCGACGATCGCCGACATCTGCCTCGCGTCGCAGGTGATAGGCGCAAAAGATTATTTCAGCTGCGACCTGTCGGGCGTGCCGACGGTGATGCGCGTGTTCGGGGAGTGCATGAAAATAGACGCATTCGACCGCGCGCAGCCGCAGAATCAGCCTGCGGCGCCGAAGAGTCCGGCGCATTGAACCGGCGATTGCCGGAAGCGCCGCACAACGCGCGGGTTGCGGCCAACTGAGAATTGCGAAACCGGATGACCATCCGATTTCGCTCGACGCTCCCCTCGCCCTTTGGGAGAGGGGATGGGGGTGAGGGATCGAGCGAATGAAATGAAGTTATGCAAAGCTCGATTAGCTGACTGAATTCACATCAAGGAGGAGTGCACATGACCATCAATCGCAGACGTTTCATACAGGCGGCCGGCGCGGGCATCGGGGTCGCGGCCGCGGGGTTGCCTGCAATCGCGCGCGCGCAGAGCGGCTCGATCCGGCTCGGCCTCATGACCGTGAAGACCGGACCGCTCGCTTCCGGCGGCCTTGACATGGAGCGCGCGCTGATCATGTATCTGCGCGAGCGCAACTACACGCTGGCCGGCCGCAAGGTGGAACTCTTCGTCGGCGACAGCGGGGGCGTGCCGGCGCAGGCGCGCAGCAAGGTCCAGGAACTCGTTGAGAAAGAGCGCATCAACGTCATGATCGGACCGCTGGCGGCCGGCGAAGCGCTCGCCACCGACGACTACATCCGCCAGCAGAGCCTGCCGACGCTGTCGGTCGCGGCGGCCGAGGACATGACGCAGCGCAAGCCCAATCCGTGGTTCGTGCGCGGGACTTCGACGTCATCGCAGTGCTCGCAGCCGCTCGCCGACTACTGCTACAAGACGCTCAAGTACCGGCGCATGGCGGTGATCGCCGACGACATACCTTACGGCCACGAAATGTGCGCCGGCTTCCAGCGCGTGTTCGAGGACCTGGGCGGCAAGATCGTGCAGAGAATGTTCCCGCCGCTCACGGTGCCCGATTACGGCACTTTTATCGCGCAGCTGAAGACCAACATCGACGGCATCTTCCTCGGGTTCGCGGGCTCGAACGGCTTTCGCTACGTGCGCCAGTTCAACGAATACGGGCTGCGCGGCAAGGTGAACGTCGTCGGCGGCATGACCGCGCTCGACGAGGCGGTGCTGCGCAACATGAAATTCGAAGCCATGGGGATCATCACCACCTGCTGGTACTCCGCCAAGCTTGATAATCCGCTCAACGTGAAGTTCGCGGAGGCGTTTCGCGCCGAGGCCAAATACGACCCCGGCTTTTACGCCGCCGCGACTTATGTCGAAGCAGCGGTGCTGGAAGCGGCGCTCAATGCGGTCAAAGGCAGGATCGAGGACAAGGCCGCATTCATGAAGGTGCTGCGCAACATCAAGGTGGACACGGTGCGCGGTCGGGTCGCGTTCGACCCGTACGGCAACGTGGTCGGCAATGTATACATCCGCAAGGTCGAGCGCGAGGAAGGGCGGCTGGTCAACACGGTGATACACACCTATCCCAACGTGAGCCAGTTCTGGACCTACAAACCGGAAGAGTTCCTGAAGAACCCGGTGTATTCGCGCGACTGGCCGCCGGCGAAGAACCTCGAGTCGTAGAGCGATGAATGTGGAATTGTGTAATTGCCCTCCCCTTCAAGGGAAGGGCTAGGGTGGGTCACGTAATTGCGCGCAGCGGAATTCTCATCCTCCCCTTCAAGGCATAGGTATCTACACATCTCCACTCCACAGCCCCTTCCCCCCTAGCGGGGGAAGGTTGGGATGGGGGGTAGGTGTGATAGCCGAGGTCATATGCAACTTTTTCACCCCCATCCCCGCCTTCCCCCGTCGTGGGGGAAGGGGTTTAATGCAGATGTGTAGATACCTATGCCTTCAAGGGGAGGACCGAGGTGGGGATGGGTTCATATTTGCGCGCGATAAAACCCATCCCCATCCCACTTGCCCCCTCGCCGCTGCGCTTGCTCTCCCCCTTGAAGGGGAAGGCGAGAGCGGCGCTACGCAGTCTTACTTACCCACCCCCATCCCTTCCTTCCCCCTGAAGGGGAAGGTGAGAACCGCACCAATCACTAGCGCGCGCGCATGCAATTCTGGGTCATCCAGACTTTGAACAGCTTCGCCCTGGGCGGGCTGCTGTTCCTGCTCGCGGCAGGGTTCTCGCTCATTTTCGGGCTGATGCGGATCGCCAACCTCACGCACGGCGCGCTCTACATGCTTGGCGCCTACATTGGCGCGAGCCTGCTGAAGTTCGTGCCGAACCTGTGGCTGGCTGCACTGCTGGGCGGGCTCCTGGTGGCGCTGTGCGGCGGGCTGTTCGAGCGCCTGATCCTGCGCAAGCTGGCCGGCAACGAACTCGGCCAGGTACTGGTCACGTTGGGGATGGCCTACATCATTGCCGACCTGTGCCTTGTAATCTGGGGCGGCGATCCCATCCCGCTGCCGACGCCGGAAGCGCTGGAGCTGCCGCTCGAAGTCGCCGGCTTCATGTTCCCGAGCTACCGGCTGGCGGTGGTAGTCATCGCGGTCGTCACCGCGGTTGTGCTCTACGTCCTGATGGAGCGCACCCGGCTCGGCGCGATGATCCGCGCCGGCGTCGATGACATGCAGATGGCGCGCGCGGTCGGCATCCCGGTGTCGAGGTTGTTCACCACGGTATTCTGCCTCGGCGCGTTTCTGGCCGGGGCCGGCGGCATCATCGGCGGGCCGATCATGTCGGCCTACCCCGGCCTCGACTTCGAGATGCTGCCGCTCGCGCTGGTTGTCGTGATTCTCGGTGGCGTCGGCAGCCTCATCGGCGCGTTCGTCGGCAGCTTCATCATCGGCTTCGTCTATACGTTCGGCATCGCGCTCTTCCCGCAGCTCGCGTACGTGATTCTGTTCCTGCCGATGATCCTCGTCATCGCGTTTCGCCCGCGCGGGTTGTTTGGGCGCTCAAGCACGTGAGCGCGGAGCGCGCGTGGCTGCTGGCCCTTGGCGGGGCGCTCGTCGGCCTGCCGTGGCTCGCCGGCGAGTTCTACATCAATCTCGTGAGCCAGATTTTCATCGCCGCGATTTTCGCGGCGAGCCTCAATCTGCTGGTCGGTTACGCCGGGCTGCCCTCCCTCGGCCATGCGGCGTACCTCGGTGTCGCCGCCTACATGTCGGCGCTGCTCCACCTGCACGCCGGGCTCGCGCACTGGGCGACGGCGCCGCTTGCGCTCGCCGCGACGACGCTGATGGCGTGCGTGTTCGGCCTGATCGCGCTGCGCGCGACCGGCCTCGGCTTCCTGATGCTCACCCTCGCGCTCTCGCAGGTAATGTGGGGAACCGCCTTCCGCTGGGTCGGGCTGACCGAAGGCGATAACGGTTTGCGCGGACTCACCCGCCCGGCGCCCTTCGGTATCGATCTCGACGACTCGACGGCGTTCTACTACTTCGCGCTCGCCATCACCGTGGCCGCGGTCTGGCTGATGGCGCGGTTCGTGGCTTCCCCGTTCGGTGCGGCATTAAAGGGCACGCGCGACCAGCCGCGACGCATGAGCGTGCTCGGCCACGACGTGTGGCTGATCCGCTGGATCACGTTTGTCTATGCCGGCTTCTGGGGCGCGGTGTCGGGGCTCCTGTTCGTCTACTACAACAAGTACATCCATCCGGCATCGCTGTCGCTCACCAGTTCCGCGGAGGGGATCCTGTCGGTGATCGCCGGCGGCTCCGGCACGCTCGCCGGGCCGCTGATAGGCGCGGCGATCATCGTCATCCTCAAGAACCTGGTGTCGACCTATGTCGACCGCTGGTACATGCTGATGGGTTTCGTGTTCGTCGTGATCGTGGTATTCATGCCCGACGGGCTGGTGCCGGGGATGCGCCGGCTGTGGACGCGCTGGAAAACGCGGAACTCCGGATGACGCCGGCGCTCGAGATCAGGGGACTCAAAAAATCGTTCGGCGGCCTGCCGGCGATCAACGACGTCGCGCTCAACGTGATGCCGGGCGAGCGCCGCCTCATCATCGGCCCGAACGGCGCGGGCAAGACGACGCTCTTCAATCTGATCACGGGGGACCTGAAGCGCGATGCCGGCACCATCCATCTCTTCGGCGAGGAGGTGCAGCGCATGCAGCCGCATGCGCG
>JAYWDM010000172.1:0-6432 GCA_043779885.1 Betaproteobacteria bacterium
CAGCGCGGCCACGAGTTGCTCGAGCGGTTCGAGGTCCGATTCCGACACGCCTTTTTGCCTCGCTGCGGCAATCACCTGGCTGAGTTTCTCAACTTCCTCCGCGTCGCGTTTCTTGAGAGATTCGACCACCGCGGTGAATATTTTGAAGGTCTCCCGAAACTCGTCGCCACGCCGGATCGGGCGTGTCAGGGGATACTTGCCGTCGAGCATGGTCGTGAGGTGCCGCTGGATAACGAACACGGGTCCGCACACGCGATGGGTGAAGATGAGTCCCATCACGCCGAGGGCCAGGACCTCAAACACGAGGAACACAAGCGCGATGGAGAATACACGCAGGGCGTCCTCTGCGTTCACCTTGTCGCTGATCGCGGAGGACACCAAAGCGAGGTCCATGATCCTGTTCATTTCCCAGAAGCTTTTGAGGGCCAGGTAGCCGAGCGCCACGGACACCACGACGACGATGGAAACGATGATCGCCGTGTACTTGTACTGGAACGCCTTATCGACGACCGGGATGGACCTGCGCTTGTTCGACTGAGTCATTGACGCTCCGGGATGATGAAACGATGGCAAAAATGGGAAATCAATCCCGGCGCAATTCCGGTCCGCGTGACCGGCGCGCCGGGCGCTGGAGTCGAGCAGGTTCCGGATCGCGCATAATGTGCCTTATATTCATGCCTGCTTCCTGCGCACCGGAAAAAGACCGCGATTCGGGCAAGTCTTGAGGGGGATTAATCGATTAATTATCGTGCAATCTATTCCAAACATCCATGCGAAGCAATCTCCGACCCGCACTCCGGTTGCCCCGCGGCGTTTTTTGTGCGGCAAGGCAGGCAACCTCCGGAACCGGGTGATCGAGCCTTGGGCACGAGTGGCCCCGGCAACTATTCCAGCCTAGCGACGAATGGGCGCTATCTATTAGGTATAATGCGCACCCCCGCCCCGCGCGGGCAACCGCTGGACCGCGCTGCGGGCGGAGTCTCGGTTATAATGCAGCCGTATGATTTAAAAGGGTTTCAATTCCACTTTGAGCGAACCGACTGAATCGATCACGAAGTGGCTGGCGCTGCCGCTCGCCGCGCTCCTGATGCTCGCCACGATTGCGCATGCGCAATTGCGCACGCTGCCGGCCGCGGGCAAACGCGCAACCATCGGTCAACAACAATACCCGCTGCCGTACATTGATCTCGGCGGCGCCAAGGTCAAACTGGCGCCGGGCGGCATTATTTTCGACGAGAACAACCGCACCATCGTGCACAATGCGCTGCCCCCGGGTTCCAATGTCGTATTCACCACCGACGTGAACGGCGACATCGGGCGCATCTATATACTTACGCCGCAGGAACAGGCGCAATTCGTCCAGAAACGATAGCCGCGCGTGCCGCACAAGTATTACATCAAGTCCTTCGGCTGCCAGATGAACGAGTACGACGCCGGGAAGATGGGCGACGTGCTGCACGCGGCTGACGGCATGGTCGCGACCTCCACGCCTGACGATGCGGACCTGATCATATTCAACACCTGTTCGGTGCGCGAAAGGGCCCAGGAAAAGGTCTTCCACGACCTGGGCCGGATCAGGCACCTTAAACAGGCGCGTCCGGAGGTAATCATCGGCGTCGCCGGCTGTGTCGCGAGCCAGGAAGGCGCCGCCATCGTGGCGCGCGCGCCGTACGTCGACCTGGTGTTCGGCCCGCAGACTTTGCATCGTTTGCCGGCCATGCTCGCCGCTCGCCGCGCGAGCGGAGTGCCGCAAGTCGACATTTCGTTCCCGGAAATCGAAAAATTCGATTGCCTGCCGCCGGCGCGCGTCACCGGCGGCAGTGCGTTCGTTTCGGTGATGGAAGGGTGCAGCAAGTACTGCTCGTTTTGCGTCGTGCCGTATACGCGCGGCGAAGAATTTTCACGCCCGCTTGACGACGTGCTGACCGAGGTCGCCGAACTGGCCGCGCAGGGCGTAAAAGAAATTACGCTGCTGGGTCAAAACGTGAACGCCTATCGCGCAACAATCAGCGTACCCGCCGGCAGCGACAAAAACAGCGGGGTTATCGATTTGCCGCTGCTGCTCGAATATGTTGCCGCAATTCCCGGCGTCGAGCGGCTGCGCTACACGACATCGCACCCGAAGGAATTCACCCATCGCCTCACCGACGTGTACGCACGGCTGCCGCAACTGGTAAGCCATGTGCACCTGCCGGTGCAGTCGGGTTCCGACCGCGTGCTGGCGGCGATGAAACGCGGTTACAGCGCGCTCGAGTACAAATCCATCGTCCGCCGGCTGCGGAAAATACGTCCCGGGATCTCGATCACGTCGGACTTTATCGTCGGCTTTCCGGGCGAATCCGCCGCGGATTTTACAGCGACCCTGCGGTTGATCGAAGAAGTGGGCTTCGATGCAAGCTTCAGCTTTATCTACAGCCCGCGTCCCGGCACGCCTGCCGCGGAACTGGCTGACGAAACGCCGCACGAGATCAAACTCGCGCGCCTGCGGCAACTGCAGACGCTGCTTGACGCCCAGGCGCAAACCATCAGCGCGGCGATGACCGGCACGACCCAGCGCGTACTGGTCGAGGGCGCGTCGAAAAAGGATGCGCGCGAACTGGCCGGCCGCACCGATAATAATCGCATCGTCAATTTTGCCGGCGGCGCGCGCCTCATCGGAGAATTTGCCGACGTCACCATCACCGCTGCGCTGTCGCACACCCTGCGCGGCAAGATTGCGCTTGTCCACGCTTGAAACCCGCCGAAGTATCATTTACCCCGGTTGATAATCAGCGGCTCGCCAATCTGTGCGGCGTGCTCGATGAAAACCTGCGGCAGATCGAAACCGCGTTTGACGTGGTGATCGCGCGGCGCGGCGAGCGCTTTGCGCTTACCGGTCAATCCGGCCAAACGCTGCTTGCGGCACAGGCGCTCGAAAAATTCTACGCGCAGGCGAGGCGCAACCTGTCGGTGGAAGACGTGCAACTCGGACTCGTCGAAGTATCGCGCGCAAAGCCCGTCGCGGATGGCGACACACCGCAACTGCGGACCCGCCGCCCCGATTTGCACGGACGCACACCGCGCCAGGTCGGTTATCTGGAACAAATTCAGAAGCACGACATCACTTTTGCGATCGGTCCGGCCGGCACCGGCAAGACGTATCTGGCGGTTGCCAGCGCGGTCGATGCGCTCGAGCGCGACCACGTCAAGCGCATTGTGCTCGTGCGCCCGGCGGTTGAAGCCGGCGAACGCCTGGGCTTCCTGCCCGGTGACATGGCGCAGAAAGTCGACCCTTATCTGCGCCCGCTCTACGACGCGCTCTATGATCTGATGGGCTACGACAAGGTCGCGAAACTGCTTGAAAGGAGCGCGATCGAGGTCGCGCCGCTCGCGTTCATGCGCGGGCGCACGCTGAGCCACGCGTTCGTGATCCTCGACGAAGCGCAGAACACCACACCCGAGCAGATGAAAATGTTCCTGACCCGCATCGGGTTCGGCAGCAAAGCGGTCGTCACCGGCGACGTCACGCAGATCGACCTGCCGCGCGGGCACAAGAGCGGGCTGATCGAAGCGGCAGCGGTGCTCAAGCGCGTGCGCGGAATCGCCTTCACACATTTCCAGTCGAGCGACGTGGTGCGCCATCCGCTGGTGCAGCGCATCGTCAATGCCTATGAGCGGTACAGCAAAGCGCAGGCCGGGCCCGGCGCCTGAGCTCGCGCTGACGGTCCAGTATGGCACCCGCTGCGCCCGGATACCGTCGCGCGCCAAACTGCGCCTGTGGGTGCGCGCGGCGCTCGCCCGCAGCGCGCGCCTTACGGTGCGCATCGTCGGCGCGCGCGAAGCGCGCCTGCTCAACCGCCATTACCGCGGGCGCGACTACGCGACCAACGTGCTCACTTTCATCTACTCGAAACGCGGCCCGCTGGAGGGCGACATCGCAATTTGCGCACCGGTGGTCGCGCGCGAGGCCCAGCGCAGCGGCGTGCGCATTGATGCGCACTACGCGCACCTCACCGTGCATGGCGTGCTGCACCTGCAGGGCCACGATCACGAACGTGCCGCCGACGCCAGGCGCATGGAAAAGCTGGAGGCGGGCATCCTCAAGCGTCTCGGTTATGCCGACCCGTACCAGGATGACGAGTAACGCGCGATGAGCGACGACGCGAAGCCTTTGCACCCTGCCCCCGGCGGCGCGGACGACGGTCACGCCAAGCCGACCTGGCTCGAACGCCTGGGCGCGCTCCTGATGCGCGAGCCGGAAGACCGCGATCAGCTCGTTGAGCTTCTGCGCTCGGCCTTTGCGCGTCAACTCCTGGACAGCGACGCGCTGTCGATGATCGAAGGCGTGTTGCAGGTGGCCGAGATGCAGGCGCGCGACATCATGATTCCGCGCGCGCAAATGGACGTGATCGATATCAGCGAGCCGCCGGACAAGTTCATTCCGCTGGTGATCGAAACCAATCATTCGCGGTTTCCCGTGATCGAGAGCAGCAAGGACCACGTCATCGGCATCCTGCTCGCCAAGGACCTCCTGCGCTATTACGCGGGCGAGGAGGAATTCAACGTCCGCGACATGCTGCGCCCGGCGGTTTTCATTCCCGAGTCCAAACGGCTCAACGTGCTGCTCAAGGATTTCCGCGCCAATCGCAACCACATGGCGATCGTAGTCGACGAATACGGCGGCGTCGGCGGACTGGTGACGATCGAGGACGTGCTCGAGCAGATCGTCGGCGACATCGAGGACGAATATGATTTCGACGAAACCGAGGATGACATCATCGCCGACAAGAGCGGCGCGTGGCGCGTCAAGGCGGTGACCGAGATCGAGAAATTCAACGCGACCCTCGGCACCCGCTTCAGCGACGAGGAACACGACACGATCGGCGGACTGGTGCTCAGGGAATTCGGCCGCATGCCCAAACGCGGCGAGCAGCTGACTTTCGACAATCTCAGCTTCAAAGTGCTGCGCGCCGACAGCCGCCGTTTGCATCTGTTGCTGGTCGAAAAAAAGCCCGCCGGACTCTAAGGCCGGCGTGAGCCCAGTCCCGCACGGCACATCACCCATCGACGACCCCGCCCGGGCGGGGACCACGCCGGGGCGACTCTCCCGCATCCCGCGACTGCCGCTGGCGGCAATCGCGGGGGCGGCGACGGTGCTCGGGTTCGCGCCGTTCTATCTGTTTGCGCTGCCTGTCGCCACGCTCGCCCTGCTGATCGTGCTCTGGCAGCGCGCGACGAGCCGCCGCGACGCAATGTGGGTCGGGTTTGTGTTCGGCCTCGGCTATTTTCTCACCGGCGTTAGCTGGGTGTACGTCAGTCTGCACGACTTTGGCGCCATGCCGGCGCCGCTGGCCGCGATCCTTACTTTGTTGTTCTGCTGCATACTCGCGCTCTACCCCGCGGCCATCGGCTACCTGTATTCCGCTTTGCGGTCGCGCTCCGCGTACAGCACGCTGATGGCATTGCCCGCGCTCTGGACGCTCGCCGACTGGGTGCGCGGCTGGATGTTTACCGGATTTCCGTGGATCTCTATCGGTTACTCGCAGATTCCCGCGAGTCCGCTCGCCGGCTACGTGCCGGTGCTGGGCATTTACGGCGCCACTTTTGTGACCGTTCTTACCGCCGCACTGCTCGTCACCTTATGGGTGCACTGGAAGGATGAAGGCGGCAGGACGAAGACCGAAGGTAAAAACCGCTTCAGGCTTGGGTACTTCATCCTTCATCCTTCATCCTTCATCCTTGCTTCCCTCTGGCTCGGCGGCTACCTGCTGCAGGGGATCGCATGGACCACGCCGACAGGCGGCCCGTTGAGCGTAAGCCTGCTGCAGGGCAATATCCCGCAGGAAATGAAGTGGCGCGACGACTATATCAGGCCGACGCTGGATGCCTATCGCGACCTCGTCGTCGCCAGCAAGGCGCGTCTGATTATTCTGCCGGAAACCGCGCTGCCGTTATTCCTGCACGAAGTGCCGCGGGATTATCTCGCCGGCCTCGCGGCGCACGCGCGCAGTAATGGCGGGGACATTCTGATCGGCGTGCCCGAGCGCACCGGCGCGCGCGACTATTACAACAGCGTGCTGTCGCTTGGCACGGCGCCGACCCAAACCTACCGCAAATCGCATCTGGTGCCGTTCGGCGAGTTCGTACCGCTGAAACCCCTGTTTGGCTGGTTTTTCATCGTGGCGCAAATCCCGCTGCTCGATTTCGCGCGCGGGGCGGACACCCAGCGACCGCTCGCAGTCGCGGGTCAGCAGGTTGCCGTCGACATTTGCTATGAGGACGCGTTCGGCGCGGAAATCATCCGTCAATTGCCGCAGGCAACGCTGCTCGTCAACGTCAGCAACGTGGCCTGGTTCGGCCGTTCGGTCGCGCCCCAGCAACACCTGCAAATCTCGCAGGCGCGCGCGCTCGAAACCGGACGCTATATGCTGCGCGCCACCAATACAGGCATGA
>JAYWDM010000173.1:0-6417 GCA_043779885.1 Betaproteobacteria bacterium
GTCGCCGTGCAACGCGAAGGCGAGCCGGGTGTCGATGCAGAACTGGCCGATGCTCCCGATGCCGTCGCGCAGGCCGCACACCGTCAGGCAGTTAAGCCCTGGCACGCAGCGCGCAGGATCGGCCCTGGCATGGGACTGCAGCGCTTTTTCCCGCCGTAGGTAGTTTTTGAGCCACGGTGTCAGCACGGCGCGCGCGGGCAGGCCGGCGACGCTCATGAAGGTAACGATGTCCCCGGGTTGCGCCTCCGCCAGCACTTGCTTGAAATTCGGGTGCGCATCGCCCTCAACGGTGACTGCAAACGGCGTGCCGATCTGCACGGCGGACGCGCCGAGAGCGAGCAGCGTGCGCACTTCTTCGTGGGCCTTGATGCCGCCCGCGACGATCAGCGGAATGCGTTCGCGCTCGATGCCAAGCTCGCGCAATAACGCGAAGACGCCCGCCAGCACCGGCTCGAAATCGAAACGCGGATCGTTGATTTCCTCGGGCCGCGTGGCGCCCAGATGGCCGCCCGCATAACGCGGGTGCTCGATGACGATGGCGTCGGGCACACGCTTTTTGCGCAGCCATTTTTTGAGCACGATGGTGACTCCGCGCACATCGGACAGGATAGGCACGAGTGCAACGTCGGGAAAATCCTGGGTCAGCTCCGGCAGATCGAACGGCAGGCCGGCGCCCATCACGATCGCGTGCGCGCCGCTCGCGCAGCTTTGCCGCACGTAGGCCGCATACTCGGAGACTGCTTTCATGACGTTGACTGCGATCGCGCCATGCCCGCCGGCGATGTCGAGCGCCATGCGGATTTCACGATCAAGCGCGATCAGGTTGAGTTTGTCGAGTTCGCCCCGGTCGGTGCAGCCCCTGGCGCGTTCTAGCAGGTCGGGATGATGGTGGCGCAGATCGACGCTGGAGATGGTGCCGACCGCACCCAGGTGAGCGACGGCCCCGGCCAGCCGGTGCGCCGAGATGCCCACGCCCATGCCGCCCTGGACGATCGGCAGCAGCTTGCGCGTGCCCAGCAGCCAGTTCGGTAACGGTATCGGAGATGGACCGGATGTATCGACCACGTCGTCGCCGCCCGTTAGCCGTAGGCAATACAGTTTTCGCATACGGTGCCGCGCACGTCCTTCCTGAGGTGAGCAGCGCGCAGGCTCACGAACGCGGACGAATTCCACGCGTCCATGAAAGATACTTTGTTCAGGTCGCCCATCGTCCAGTTGGCCGTCGCGTCGAAGCAGCACGCCGACAGCCTGCCTTCGGCCGTCACATGCCCCTCGGTGAAAGCTGACCAGCAGGGGAGCGGATCGCGTAACGCGTCGATACGACCCTGGTTGCCTGCCGTCGGCCGGTAGCCCAGATCGTGTTCGCGCTGCGTGGCAAAGGCACCCATGGAGTATAGCGGCAGCCAGTAATGCTGATCGACGAACGGCCGCACGCGATCAACGAGCAGCGCTTCCATTTTTATCAGTTGCTCGCCGTCATACTTGATCGAAGACGCATACAGGCCGGTCTGGTGGCCGCCGCTCTTGCGTACTTCCCACGCCGATCTTACATTGTCGAGCGCGGTGTGGAAAAGTTTGCCCGCCACGCCCATGATCTTCTCGAACTGTTGTTCGTCCGCCGCGTTCATCGACCATTTCAGAGAGTCGAGACCCGCCTTCATGCATTCTTCGACCGCTTCGGGAAATGCCATCGAGGCGTTCGACGTGAGAAAGACATAGGGCATGCCCAGATCGCGTTTCAGATAAGCGATGCAATCCACCAGCAGCCGCGGATTCATGAACGATTCGCCGAGATAGAACACGCCGACCTCTTCGACGCCTGCTTCGCGCATCTCGCGCGTGACGCGTTTGAACAACGCGAAGTCCATATCCCACTTCGGCTGCACCTCGCGCGTGCGCAAGGCGCAGAATCCGCAGCGATAGTTGCAACGCGGCGAGATTTCTATCTTTACGCTGCGCGGCGCCGGCAGTTCCGCGTGCAGGTAGCGGGGCGGAATTTTGGTGACATTGTCGATGCGTTCGATGATGGTTGTCATGGCGTTCCGTTGGAGGTTGTCCGCAGTGCGGAACCAAACGCTCACGGTAAGGCGAATTCCCGCCGATGGCGTTGATCTGGATCAAGCCCGGCGACGGGGCGGGGCGCGCGCGTCGCCTGCGGTTGATCCGCTGCCCGCGGGCGCGCAACCGGCGCGAAGTTGATCCTCGTCAAACGCCGTCACCGCGACTGGCCGGAGAATGAGCGTGCGACCATTCAGTGGAAGGGACTAACGATGAGGCTATTCGATAAATTCGTCGGCTGGGCGATGCCGAATGCGGGGCGTACGACCCCTAACGCACTGGCCCAGGCGCTTGGTCACAGCGATCCGCACGAGGGCTGCCTGCCGTGGCTCCAGGGCAAGTGTCCCGGGTTGGAGCAATGCCTGGACTGCCCGTGGAAAGAAGGCACCTCCCGCCAGCAGGGTTAGCCGTTAGCCGCCGTCGTCTGGCGGAGATTCAAAGGCAATCGTGACCCCAGTGTTGCTTGCGACCAGGCGGTCACGCTGCCGCCGCAACGCGAGGCAGTCGGTTGATGCCCGGTGCGCGGTTTAGCGGCGACACCCGCCGGCGCCGGCGCGTGATTTATCGTGGCGCCCGCGCGAGCGTTTCAATTGCCGCGGCGATCTCGCGCGCCAGCGCGGCGAGCGCCTTGCCGTGTGCGGCGACCAGCGGCGCCACGCCCGGCGCCCGCACCGTCTCGACGAAAACAGAACGCGCCTCGTGCAGGCGCGCGCCGGCGCGGTTGCGCACGGTCCACTCCGCTTCGAGCGTGGCGGCGTCGCCCGGCACGGACTCGAAATGCAGCACGTCGATCAACACCCGGTAGTCCGCGTCCTGCCCGCTGTGCTGGAAATGCACAGCGACATGCGCCGCCGGCAACCGTTGCCCGACCTCATCGGCAATAACTTGCGGAATCTCGCGTTTGAGCGGCGACGACCAACGGTCGGCGTCCGCAATCGCGTAGCGGTTGGGCGCGACATGGAGCACGATCTGCGGCCGGTCGAGCGCCTCCGGCACGGTGGCGGGGCCGATCGCGACACGATAGTCGGGCGTTGCGCGCGCGGGTTTTGCGGGCGACGCTGCGCCGGACAGCGTGTAGTGCCGCGTCGGCACCGGTGTTGCGCAGCCGGCAAGCGCGAGCAACGCCACGCACAGTACGCCGCCTGGCCTCACTTTGCCTGCTCCTCGGCGCGTCCGCGCAGGATCGAACTGGGATGGCGCTCAAGGTAATCGGCCAGCGCGCGCAGCGCCTCCGCTGCGCGCCGGCGAGGGTCTTCTCCACGTCCGACAGCGTATGGCTCAGGTCAGCCAGCGTACGCCCGGCCTGCGGCGCGAGATCGGCTTCGACCCGCTTAACGGCGAGCTCGGTTGCGGCAAGCGTGCTCTCGAGTGCCTTCAGCGAACTGCGCGCATCGGCGACCAGGCCTTCCAGCGGCAGCTTTTCCAGCGTGCGCGCAATCCCCATCAGCGTGGTCTGCAATTCCTGCAGGCTGGCGGTCACGGTTGGAATCTCGGCGCGGCCGGCGCGCCTGAGCACCGCCGCCTGCGGTTTGTCGGGAAAGAAATCAAGCGCGACGAACAACTGGCCGGTGAGCAGGCTGCCGCTGCGAAGTTGCGCGCGCAGCCCGCGCGCGACGAGACTTTCGATGAGCGCGCCGGGAGCGGCCGCGGTCTGCTTTGCCTTGCCGCGCAGCCGGTCCGGATAGAGCCGCACTTCGACGGGGATGCGCACGCCCGCGCCCTTGGCGGCGTATTCAACGTCGATGGCGGTGACCTCGCCGACCACCACGCCGCGGAAGTCCACGGGTGCGCCGAGCGCAAGCCCGCGCACGGTTTCGTCGAAAACCACGCGGTAGGTCTCCTCAGCGGTATCGGGCCGGCGCATCGCCATGTCGCGGTCGGCGTAGAGCGTGAAGCGCGCGTTCTCCTGCGCGGGCGGCGCTGGTCTCGATTCGGGCGGCGCCTGAAAGGCAACGCCGCCGAGCAGCATCGAAGCGACCGATTCGGTGTTCAGCCGGATGCCGGATGCGTCGAGCGCGACGTAGAACCCGCTCGCCTGCCAGAAGCGCGTGTCGGCCTTGACGTGGCGATCGTACGGCGCGTTGATGAAAACGCTCAGCTGCACGCCCGTCCCGTCCTTGTCGAGTTCAAAGGCGACCACCGTGCCGACCTGTATGCGGCGGAAATAAACCGGTGAGCCGACATCGAGCGAGCCCAGGTCGGCTGCGTACAGCTGAAACTGCCGCCCGGGCAGATCGACGGTGACGATAGGCGGCACGTCCAGCCCGGTGAACTCGCGCCTCGCTTCGGTCGCCGTCCCCACGTCCATGCCGATGTAGGCGCCCGAGAGCAGCGTGCCGAGGCCCGATATCTGCGTGCCGGTCAGGCGTGGACGCACCACCCAGAAGCGCGTGTCCGCGACGAGGAAAGGCTCGGCCTGCTTGGTGAGCTGGACGGTGGCGATGACCCGCGTGCGGTCGGCCGGAAATGCGACGCCGGTGACGCGCCGAGCACGAACACTTCCACCATGCCCCACGGCTTCACGCTTTCGATGAAGTGCAGGAGCGGCACCACGCCGCGTCTGCGCCCGCCGCGTCGCAGCGCCACCAGCACCCAGGTGAGTCCGCTGAGTTCCGCCGCCGGCACCAATACGGTGGTGACGAAAACCAGCGCCGCGACTGCGCGTGCGCCGTCGTCCCACAACGACTCCACCGCGCCCATGAGCGTCGCGCTGTTGCGCACGCCCTGCAGTTCCAGCGCGACGATCGGAAACACGTTGGCGACGATGAAGACGATGCAGGCGGCGAGCGCCAGCGCCAGCTCGTTCGCATGCGGCCGCCCGCTGCGGTAGAGGCGCGCGCCGCAGCGCGTGCAGCGCGCCTCGCCGCCCGGCGGCAACGGCGTCCGGCGGTGCAGCAGATCGCATTCGAGGCAGGCGATAAGTGTGAAAGCGGCCATATCTTACCGAACGGAGCAGTTCCCGGTATACACAATCGATCCGCGCGTAACGCGGGACGGACCCTGCGGTTTCCCCGCACGCATAGAGTTATTATTGTTACACGCACGGGCTGCATGGCGTATCGCGCAAGCAATCCTGGGACGTGTGACGCCCTAGTTCACCGGATGGCGCCGGTAGATGATGAAGTAAACCAGCGCGACCAGCACGCTGCCGCCGACGATATTGCCGAGCGTTACCGGGATGAGGTTATTCACAAACCCGTGCCAGTTGAGCGACGCGAGGTTGACCCCGCCTGCCATGTTGGCGTCGCCGGCGAGGAAAATTCCGAGCGGAATGAAATACATGTTGGCGACGCTGTGCTCGAAACCTGCCGCGACAAATGCTGAAATCGGAAACACGATCGCCAGCACCTTGTCGGTTACGCTGCGACCGGCAAGGGCCAGCCACAAGGCGAGGCATACGAGGAGATTGCACAGCACGCCCTTGAAGAATGCTTCGCCGAAAGGCAATGCGGTCTTGGCCGCGGCGATTTTCAGATAGGCTGCCGCGACCGCGCCGTTGTTCATATTGGCGTGGTGCGAGAGATACACGACGAGCGCCAGCCCGATCGCGCCGACTGCGTTCGCAACATAGACCAGCGCCCAGTTGCGCAGCAATTCGGTTGTCGTGATGCGGCGGTCGGCCCACGCCATCACGAGCAAATTGTTGCCGGTAAACAATTCGGCGCCCGCGACTACCACGAGTATCAGCCCGAGCGAAAAAACCACGCCGCCCAACACGCGCGCGACCCCGAATGACAATTGCGTGTCGCTGATTACCAGCGTGTAGTAAAGCGCGCCGAGCCCGATGAAGCCGCCGGCGACCATGCCCAGCATCAGCGTCTGCAGCGTCGGCAGGTGCGCCTTGGCGACGCCGACAGTCCCGACTTTTTCGGCGATTTCCTTCGGCGAGAAAGGATCGAATCCGGTGATCTCCGTCAATTACGCCTCCCGCGGAACGGCGGCGTTGAGCCTAAGCGAACTCACGCCATGCGCTTATTTGGAAGCCGTGCGCTTTTTCCGGCTGGGAGAGCGCACCAGCAGAACCGGTACGCGGGTTTCGCGCAGTACCGCTTCGGCGTCGCTGCCCAGCACCATGCGGCCGAGACCGCGTCTGCCATGGGTGCCCATCACGATGAGGTCGGCCTTCCATTTTCCCGCCTCACGGATTATGACGTCGGCCACGCGGCCGCCGACCGTTTCGAACATGGATGCTTCCACCTTCAAGTCGTGCTTGCGCGCGAGCGCCGCCGCTTTCTGCAGCGCCTGCTTGCCGGACTCCTCGAGCGAATCGATCAACTCGCCCGCATTGATATAGCCCTCGAAATTCTGCGCTATCAGCAGCTCGTCGACGACATGAATGATGCGCAGCCTCGCGCGCTG
>JAYWDM010000174.1:0-16702 GCA_043779885.1 Betaproteobacteria bacterium
CAGGTCGTGGCCGACAATCGCACCGGCGCCGGCACGACGATAGGCACCGAAATCGTTGCGCGCGCGGCGCCTGACGGCTATACGCTGCTGCTGACCAACAACGCGCTCGCCATTAGCGCGGGCCTCTATCCGAAGCTGAACTACGACGTGGGCAGGAACCTGCAGCCCGTCATGGAAGTGCTGCGCGCGCCGTTCGTGCTCGTCGTGTCCGCGTCGTCGAGCGCGAATAGCACCAGGGAATTGATCGCGCTGGCGAAGGCGAAGCCCGGCGAACTCGCGCTTGCGAACACGGGTGTCGGTTCGGGACCGCATCTCGCGGGAGTGCTTTTTGCAATGATGACCGGAACTTCGCTCAACCATATTCCGTACAAAGGCGGCGGGCCCGCTATCCAGGATCTGATGGGAGGGCGCGTGCAGGCGCTGTTCACGACGCCGCTCGCGGCCGTGCCTCACGTGCAGACGGGGCGTTTGCGCCTGCTTGGCGTGACTTCAGCCAGGCGTTCACCGGCCTTGCCTGATGCGCCGACCATCGCTGAATCCGGTGTCGCGGGGTACGACGTGAGTACCTGGTACATGCTGCTCGCGCCGGCCCATACACCGGCGGCGATAGTAGCGAAGATCAATCGCGACGCCGTTGTCGGGCTGAAGCAGCCGGATGCGGTCAGGATACTCGGCAGCGAAGGTGCCGAACTCGTGCTGGGAACGCCCGCCGAAGCCGCCGACTTGCTGCGTCGCGATCTTGCGCGCTGGGCCAAGGTAATCAAGGAAGCGAACGTCAAGGCGGATGACTGAGCGAGCGGTTGCGCGGGAATCTTTCCGTCGTTGTAAAATTCGCTTTTCTCTTTTCAGGCGCGCGCAGCGCACACGGTCATGACCCTTCCTCTATTTCATCTTGCGTTTCCCGTCGACGATCTCACGGAAGCGCGCGCGTTCTACGGCGGTGTCCTTGGCTGCAGCGAAGGGCGTTCCGACAAGGACTGGGTGGATTTCAATTTCCATGGCCACCAGATCGTCGCTTATCGCGTGCCGGGCGAGGCCCGCAAGCGCATTACCAGCCCGGTCGATGGCGATGAGGTCCCGGTGCGGCATTTCGGTCTGGTGCTGCCGATGCCGGAGTGGGAAAAAATGCGCGACAAGCTCGTTGCCGCCGGGGTCAAATTCATCATCGAGCCGCAAGTTCGCTTTCAGGGCACGATCGGCGAGCAGGCGGCGATGTTTTTTCTCGATCCCAGCGGCAATGCAATCGAATTCAAGGCGTTCACGGATCCCGGCAAGCTTTTTGCGCGGTAGCGCACTATCAGCTGCGGTGCGCGGGCGGCGAACTTATCGCGCGGATAGCAGTCCAATCATAAGGTTGGCGAAGAACAACGGCATCCCGTATCATTAGCACTTCCCGCACGGCAAATCACTTATCAGGAGGACACATGAGGCGACTCAGCAGGATTTTTGCGTTCATCGCAGTTGGGCTCTTTGCGCTCGGCGCAGGCGCGCAGGAGAAAATCAATCTCTCGATCGCGACCGGCGGCACCGGCGGTGTCTACTATCCGTTGGGCGGCGGCATGGCCAATGTATTTTCCAAGACCATACCCGGCATGCAGGCCACCGCTGAAGTGACCGGCGGCTCGGTCGATAACATGCGCCTGATCGGCACCGGCAAGTCCTACATTGCGCTGACCCAGGCCGACGCGGCGCAGGACGCGCTGAACGGAGAGGGCAAGTTCCAGGGCACCAAGATACCGGTGCGCGCCATGATGATGCTCTACACCAACCTGATGCATGCGGTGACGATTGAAGGCACGGGCATCAACACCATCAATGACCTCAAAGGCAAGCGCGTGTCCACCGGTTCGCCCGGTAGCGCCACGGAGGTGTTTGCATTCCGCGTTCTCGAAGCCGCCGGGATCGACCCGCTGAAAGACCTCACGCGCGAGCGTCTGGGCGCCGCGGAGTCGGTCAACGCGATGAAGGACAAGAAAATTGAGGCATTCTTCTTCGTGGTTGGCCTGCCGACTTCATCCATTACCGATCTGGCGGCCACACCCGGCGTCAAGATCAAATTCCTCGATCACGCAAATCTGCTGCCGGCAATGAAAAAGAAATACGGCAATCTTTACATCGCCGATGTCATTCCGAAAGGGACCTATCCGGGCATGACGGTGGACAACCAGGCAACCGCCGTGGCGAACCTGCTGGTGGCCAACGCGAACATGAGCGACCAGGTGGTATACAACATCGTCAAGACGATATTCGACAAGCAACCCGATCTGATCGCCGTGCACAAAGCCGCCGCTGATATCAAACTTGCGAATCAGAAACCCGACGCGTCGCCGGTGCCGTGGCATCCGGGGGCAGTCAAGTACTTCAAGGAAAAAGGGCTGAAGTTCTGATTCGCGCGCCCGAAACAAACCCCGTCCGCTCAAATGGGACGGGGTTTTTTTTGCGCCGCCCGCGGGAATCAGACCCGCGAGGGGCCGTGCTAAGATTAAGGGGGCACGATGCGACAATAGGGGGAGTTTATGGCGATGAACGACAATAATAAGCCGGCACCGGACGATGTCGTCGTCAGTACCGATGCGCTGAAAAAAGCCGAAGAGTTTATCGAAGCCGAGGAAGGCGCGATCAATCGCTATACCGGCGCGCTGGCGGTGTTCCTGACTGCGTGCGCCGTCGTGATGTCGGTGTTCCACCTCTACGCTGCAGTCGAGATCGTACCGGCCTACATGCTGCGTCCGGTTCACGTTGCGTTCGCGTTAGTGCTGGTGTTCCTGCTCTTCCCAAGCGCGCCGCGCTTTCGCCACCGGCTCATGTGGTGGGATGTAATTTTTGCCCTCATCACGATCGCCGTCGCCTGCTACATTCTTTACTGGGGCGACCTCCTGGGCGATCGCGCGGTCGTGCCGACGCTGACGGATCAGGTGGTGGGCGTGGCTCTCATCGTTTTGATCCTCGAAGGCAACCGCCGCAGTTCGACGTGGATACTGCCGTTCGTCGTCTCGCTGTTTATCGCTTACGCGTTGTTCGGTCCTAATTTGCCGCCGCCGTGGACGCACAAGGGCTACGAGATTTCACGGCTGACCGGGTCGCTCTACATGACGCTGGAAGGCATCTTCGGCGTGGCGGTGGACGTGTCGTCGACGCTCATCATCCTGTTCACCATTTTCGGCGCGTTCCTGCAGTACTCGGGCGCCGGAAAATTTTTCATCGATTTCTCGTTCGCGGCGATGGGCGGCAAGCCCTCCAGTGCGGGGCGCGCGGTGGTCATGGGATCGTTTCTGCTGGGCGGGCCGTCGGGCTCCGGCGTGGCGACGACCGTGACCCTGGGTTCGGTTGCCTACCCGCTGCTCGCCAAGTCGGGTTATGGCAAGGACGCGGCGGGCGGGCTGCTGGCGGCGGGCGGGCTGGGTGCGATTATCTCGCCGCCGGTGCTGGGCGCGGCGGCGTTCCTGATCGCGGAATTCCTGAAGATCTCGTATCTCGACGTGATCCTGATGGCGACGATACCGACGATACTCTTCTATCTTGCGATCTTCATCATGGTCGAAATCGACGCGCGCAAGTTCGGCATGAAAACGGTCGTGCTCGCGAAGCAGCACCGCGCCGGGGCGCTCGCGTTGCGCTACTGGTTTCATTTCGTGTCGTTGGTGGCCATCGTCGTTTTCATGCTGCTCGGCTACTCACCGGTGCTGTCGGTTTTCTATGCGACGGTAGTGACATTTTTGCTGTCGTTTTTCCGCAGCGACTCGACACTCATTCCCTACGACTGGTTTCGCGGACGCCTGCCGTTTATCAAGGGCTTCTGGAGTTCGGGGCTGATCAAGTCGCTGGAGGGCGGGTCATTGAGCGTGCTGGCCGTCGCCATGACCTGCGCCTCGGCCGGCATCATCGTCGGCGTCGTGACCCTCACCGGGCTCGGGCTCAAGTTCAGTTCCATTGTGCTCGACTACGCGGAATCCGGCGCGCAGGCGCTGGTCGGTCTGTGGACGATGTTGGGCGCGTCGAACACCCCGGCATTGCTGCATGACATGCGGCTGTTGCTCACCGCCTTCTACACTTCGCTGATCGTGTGGATAGTCGGTCTCGCCGTGCCCGTGACGGCTTCCTATATCATCTGCGCGGTGATCGCGGCGCCGGCCATGATCAAGCTCGGCGTGCCGGAGTATGCGGCGCACATGTTCATTTTCTACTACGCGGTGCTGTCGGAAGTTTCACCGCCGACCGCGCTGTCGCCGTTTGCGGCCGCCGCCATCACCGGCGGCGACCCGTACCGCACGACGCTGCAATGCTGGAAGTACACCGCGCCGGCCTTCCTGGTGCCGTTCATGTTCGTGCTCGATCCCTCGGGCGTCGGCTTGCTGCTCGACGGTTCGTTCAAGAACCTCGCCAAGGCCGACTGGCTGTCGATCGCGGAAGTGACGTTGACCGCCGCCATCGGCATCGCCGCGCTGGCGGGGGGACTCCAGGGGTGGCTCTTTCGCAAGACCAACGCGATAGAACGCTGGATGCTGATCAGCGCCGGATTGATGCTGGTCTATCCAGGCATCGTGTTCGACGTTATCGGCTTCGCGCTGTTCGCGGCGGTGATCGTGATGCAGAAGGTGCGCAAGGACGCGGGGTATGCTGCCACGGGCTAGGCAGATCAATGCAGCGGCGGAGGATTTCCGCGGAACGGGCATGCGGGAGCGGCCGCCCGCGTTGCCGGAAATCTTCGACGCCCGGCTGGCAACACCCTTCGCGGTGCTCGGCATCCGTACCGCGGGCGAACTGTTGACCGGCATTGAATACCTTCCGCGCGGCGTGGCGACGCTCGCACCGGTGAACAAATTTGCCGCGAAAGTATGCCGGCAGATCGAAAAATATCTCGACGACCCGGAGTACGGCTTCGATTTGCCGTTCGAGTATCGCGGCACCCCGTTTCAGCAGCGTGTGTGGCAATCGGTACACGCCATTCCCAGCGGCAAAACAATGACGTACCTCGAGGTGGCGCGGCAGTTGAAAAGCGCCCCGCGCCCGGTCGGCGGCGCGTGCGGCGCGAACCGCATTCCGCTGGTGATCCCGTGCCATCGCGTCGTCGCGAGCGGCGGCATCGGCGGCTTCATGCATGCGCGCGGCGGCGAGCCGATCAAGATCAAACAGTGGCTGCTGAAACACGAAAATGCCTGATGAAAACGGGCTCGATGAATTCTGCGATGCGTTGTGGCTCGAGGACGGGCTCTCGCGCAACACGCTCGACAGCTATCGGCTCGATCTCACGCAATTCGCAACCTGGCTGAACGAGCGGCAGAAGAAGACGCTGCTCGCCGCCGGGCACGCCGACCTGCTGGATTATCTGGCGCACCGCGTCGCCGGCAAGGCGAAGGCGACGAGCACGAGCCGCCTCTTGTCGAGCCTCAAGCGTTTTTATCAGCATGCGCTGCGCCAGGGCATGATCACCGCCGACCCCACGCTCAACATCGACGCGCCGAAGTTGCCGCGCAGCCTGCCGAAAATTCTCACTGAAGGCGATGTCGAGAAACTCCTCGCGGCGCCCAACGTCGAAGACCCGCTCGGCCTGCGCGACCGCACGATGCTCGAGACGCTTTATGCGAGCGGGCTGCGCGTGTCCGAACTGGTGACGCTCAAAGTCGCGCAGGTCAGTCAGGACATGGGGGTCGTGCGCATTATCGGCAAGGGCGCCAAGGAGCGGCTCGTGCCGCTGGGCGAGGAGGCCCTGACCTGGATCAAGCGCTATCTAACGGAAGCGCGGCCGCGCATACTGGATAAACGAACGGCGGACGCGATGTTCGTCACGCACCGGGGTGCTGCGATGGCGCGCCAGTCGTTCTGGCATCTGATCAAACGTTATGCGGCGCTGGCGGGGCTCAACAAGCAGATCTCGCCGCACACGCTGCGCCACGCGTTTGCGACCCATCTCCTCAATCACGGCGCCGACCTGCGGGTCGTGCAGCTGCTGCTCGGCCATTCGGACATTTCGACGACGCAGATATACACGCATGTCGCGCGCGAACGCCTGAAGCAACTGCACGCGAAACATCATCCGCGGGGATAAACTCATCCTCCCCTTCAAGGGGAAGGCGTTTCGTCAAAGCTGTCTTAGCTGTGTTTGCCGCGCTCGATGACGATGCCGAGTTTTCTGACGTTGCGCAGCGGAGCGAGCTTGGCGATGCTGATCCTGACCCACGGCGCCTTGAAGTCGTGCACGATCATGTCGGCGATCGCCTCACCCGCCTTCTCCAGCAGCAGGAAATGCTGCTCCTTGAACAACTGCTCGATGCGGCCGACGACCTGGCTGTAGTCTATCGTGTCGCCGATCCTGCCGCTTTTCGCGGCATGCTCGCCGCGCAGCCCGACCTCGAGATCGAGCTGTATCGTCTGCGGCACGGTCTTTTCCCATGCGTAAATGCCGATCAGCGTTTCGATCTTCAGTTCGCTGATAACGATGATGTCCATTTGCAACCGGTGAATGAGTGAAGGGTGGCGGGTGAAGGAAAAATGCAAAACCTTCAATCCCCGCAGTTTTTGGTTAGAATCGGCGCTTATTCTATTTCAATTTACGCGATGACCCTAGCGCTCATTCTGATCGCCTATCTGATCGGCTCGATTTCGTTCGCGGTCGTTGTCAGCCGCGCGATGGGTTTGCCCGACCCGCGCAGCTATGGCTCAAAAAACCCCGGTGCGACCAACGTGTTGCGCACCGGCAAAAGGGCTGCGGCGGTGCTCACGTTATTGGGCGATTGCGCCAAAGGCTGGTTCGCGGTGTTCCTGACGGATTATTTTTTTGCGACAGAAGTGCCGCCGGTTTACAAGATGGCGCCGGTCGCGCTGGCGGTGGTGGTTGGCCATATGTACCCGGTGTTCCATCGCTTCCACGGCGGCAAGGGTGTCGCGACGGCGCTCGGCGTGCTGCTCGGATTGAACCCGTGGCTCGCGGCGGGCGCAGCGTCGACATGGGTCGTAATCGCTTTTTTCTTCCGCCTGTCCTCGCTCGCGGCTTTGATTGCGGCAGTCTCGGCGCCGGTGTTTTGTTACATGCTGTACGGGATTCATCCGTATACGCTTGCCGTTGGCGTGATCGCGCTGATGCTGATCTGGCGGCATAAAACGAATATCAAAAATCTGCTGGCCGGCACGGAAGGCAGAATAGGCGGCAAGAAAGCCGCGATTGCAGGACCGCAGGACAGCAACTAGGCGGGCGCGAGCGAGTCCAGGTTCCAGCGCGGCCGCACCGAAAAGCCGCGCGTGGCGGCGGATGCCACGGGTGGCGCGAGTTGCATTCTCATGGCTGCGGCGAATGCAATCATCGCGCCATTGTCGGTGCAGAATTCGGGCGCCGGATAGTACACACTGAATCCCGCGCGATCCGCGGCCGCAGTGAGACGCGCGCGCAGTTCACGGTTGGCGCCGACGCCGCCCGCAACCACCAGATTGCCTCCTCCGCAGCGCTCGAGCGCCGCGAGCGATTTCGCAACCAGCACATCGACGACGGCGGTCTGGAACTCGGCCGCAATGTCGGCGCGCGTCCGGGCGTCGAGCGCACGGCCTCTGACCTGCAGCATGACTGCTGTCTTGAGTCCGCTGAAACTGAAGTCGAGATCGCCGCTGTGCAGCATCGGGCGCGGCAGTTTGACGCGCCCCGGCGTTCCCAGTTCGGCAAGTCTGGCCAGCGCGGGTCCGCCGGGATATCCGAGTTCGAGCAGTTGCGCGGTCTTGTCGAATGCTTCGCCCGCGGCATCGTCGAGCGTCTCGCCCAGCAATTCATATTCGCCGACGCCCGCGACGCGCATCAACTGGCTGTGTCCCCCCGAGACGAGCAGCGCGATAAAGGGAAATGCGGGCGCGGGCTGCGTCATCAGCGGCGAGAGCAAATGGCCTTCGAGGTGGTGGATGCCGAGTGCCGGCACGCCCAGCGCGTACGCCAGGCCGTGCGCGATGCTGGCGCCGACCAGCAACGCACCGGCCAAGCCTGGTCCCTGCGTGTAGGCCACCGCATCCACATCGGCGAGCGCGCAGCCGGATTGCCGCAGGATGTCACGTGACAGCGGCAACACGCGCCGGATGTGGTCGCGCGACGCGAGTTCGGGCACGACTCCGCCGTATTCGGCGTGCAGGGCCGCCTGCGTATAGAGCGCGTGCGCGAGGAGCCCGCGCCCGGTAGCGTAGAGCGCGACCCCGGTTTCGTCACACGACGTTTCGATGCCTAAAACCAGCATGGGGTGATAAAAAGGGGCGGTTACGGACTCTAAATCAATGCTTTGACAACGGAAATACCGCTGCTATAATACGCGCCTTTCGCCCCTACCGACCGGGAATTCCCAGCTATGCCGACTGTACGTGTCAAAGAGAACGAACCATTCGAAGTCGCGATGCGCCGCTTCAAACGCACCGTGGAAAAAACCGGGTTGCTCACCGAACTGCGCGCGCGCGAGTTCTATGAAAAACCCACGTCGGAGCGCAAGCGCAAGCACGCGGCGGCGGTCAAACGGCACTACAAGCGCCTGCGCTCGCATATGCTGCCGCCCAAGCTGTTCTAAGATCCCGTGAAGGGTGAATGTGTGAAGGGTGAAGGGTAACAACCTTCGCCCTTTTTGCTTTTTTACGTCACCCGTCACCCGTCACCCGTCACCCATCACCCGTCACCCGTCACCCGTCACCCATCACCCGTCACCCGTCATCTTTCCCATGTCCCTCAAAGCCAAAATTACCGAAGACATGAAGACCGCGATGCGCGCCAAGGATGCGCCGCGTCTGGGCGCGATCCGGCTGTTGCTCTCCGCGATGAAACAAAAAGAGGTCGATGAACGCGTCGAACTGTCCGATGCCGACGTTGTGACCATCATCGACAAAATGCTCAAGCAACGCCGCGAATCGATTGCGCAATTCGAAAAAGGCGGCCGCCAGGACCTGGCGGACACCGAGAAATTCGAGGTCGGCGTGCTGCAGGCCTATATGCCGCAGGCGCTATCCGACGCCGAAGTCGAGGCGGAGATAGGCGCGGCGATCCAATCGACCGGCGCCAAAGCGATGGCCGATATGGGCAAAGTGATGGCGGTGCTCAAGCCGAAGCTGGCCGGCAAGGCGGACATGGGCAAAGTGTCGGCGCTGATCAAAGCGAAACTCGCCGCCGGCTAGCCGTGATTTCCGCGCGCGCTGGAACCCGCGCGGGAATCGTCTATTATTGGGATCGTGGAGGTAATGCGGACCGGGTGTTCCTCAATCCGCTATCCTCGATCCTCGATCCTTGAGAATTGATTCCCCAATCCTTCATTCAGGACTTGTTGAACCGCGTCGATATCGTCGACGTGGTCGAACGCTACGTGCCGTTGAAGCGCGCCGGCGCGAATTATGTCGCGTGCTGTCCGTTCCACGGCGAAAAGACGCCGTCGTTCACCGTCAGCCAGAGCAAACAGTTCTACCACTGCTTCGGCTGCGGCGCGCACGGCACCGCGATCGGTTTCATGATCGAGTACGCCGGCGTCGGCTTTGTCGACGCGGTTAAAGACCTCGCGCAAAGCGCCGGCATGCAGATGCCGGAATTCAAAGCCGAACGCCCGCGCGGGAAGACCGAGGAGGGCGACGATCTCTACGCGGTGTTGCTCAAGGCCGCGCAGTATTACCGCAGCCAATTGAAAAATGCGCCGCAGGCGATCGACTATCTCAAGAAGCGCGGGTTGTCTGGCGAGGTCGCCAAAGAGTTCGGTGTCGGCTACGCGCCCGGTGGCTGGCAGAACCTGCAGCCGGAGTTTGCCGACTACAACGGCAAAGCGCTGGTGGCCGCGGGGTTGGTGATTCAGGGCGATGAAGGCAAACGTTATGATCGCTTTCGCGACCGCATCATGTTTCCCATCGTCGATCAGCGCGGCCACGTCATCGGTTTCGGCGGGCGCGTGCTCGATAAGGGCGAACCGAAGTATCTGAATTCCCCCGAGACGGCATTGTTCGAAAAGGGGCGCGAACTCTACGGCCTGTACCAAGGGCGGCGCGCGATTCGCGACGCGGGCCGCGTGGTCGTGGTCGAAGGCTACATGGATGTCGTCGCGCTCGCGCAGCACGGCATCGGTTATGCGGTCGCTACTCTCGGCACGGCGACAACGCCGGTTCACGTGCAGAAGCTACTGCGCCAGGCGGAGGAAATCGTGTTCTGCTTTGACGGCGATGATGCCGGCCGCCGCGCCGCGTGGCGCGCGCTCGAAAACAGTCTCGATCAACTGGTTGACGGCAAGCAACTCTCCTTCCTGTTCCTGCCGCAGGGCGAGGATCCGGACACTTATGTGCGCAAGCTCGGCAAGGACGCGTTTGAAAAGCTGCTCGGCGACGCGGAGCCATTGTCGCAGTTCCTGATCCGCGAGTTGTCCTCGCGCGTCGATCTCAATACCCACGAAGGCCGCGCGCGGCTGTTGCAGGAGGCGCGGCCGCACGTAAAGCGGGTCGCGGCGCCGCTGTTGTCCCTGATGCTGCGCAAGCAGTTCGCCACGCTGGGCGGCATCAGTCAGGACGAACTGGAGAGTCTTTACGAGATCAAACCGCAACGCAAATCAACACCGGTGGTCAAAACGGTGGCGCGAACCACCACCTCATTGATCCGCAAGCTGATGTTGCGCGTCATGGCCGCTCCGGAACTGGCGGAAATGGTTGACTTGACGATGCTGGCGGACGCGCAGCTCGTCAAAGGCACTTCCGAACTTGAACTCAGGGCTTTTCAACAGCAGTTGCAGCCCTTGAAAAACGGCCAGAAAATTGCGAATTGGGTCGAATATTTCCGCAATACGGAATTTGAGGGACTGTTCGAGGAACTGGAAAAAGACCTGCTCAGTCCACAGCTGGTGGAGGCGGGCGAACTGAAGCCGGAATTTCTGGAATTCTGGCAGGGCCTGGTGGGGCAAATCAATCGGGCGCAGGCGACTTTGATCGCAGAAAAGTCCAGAATTCAACCACTTACGGTTGAGGAGGGCGCCATGCTGTTGAAACATCATAAGGCGTTTGGAAATCCGACCCCGAAGTGATAAGGCAGAGATTTTAGGGTATAATTTCCGGTTTTTCGGCGTAAACCACCCGAGAGGTGAGATTGGCTATGGCAAAACCCAAGAAAGCGACGAAATCCCGCACGGCAGCCAGGAAAAAGCCGGTGGCCAGGAAAAAGACTGTGCTGAAAAAAGCCAAAGCCAAGCCCGCGAAAAAAGCCGCGCCGCGCAAGGCCGTCGCGCACAAACCGGCGCGCGTTGAGGCGCAGAAACAGCCCAAGAAACTGACTCCCAAGCAGTTCGCGGCGAAACTCAAGGCCGAGCAGAAAGAAGCCAAAGTACGCGCGAAGGCCGCGTTGAAGGCCGCGCCCGCCGCGCCCGCCGCGCCCGAGATCAAACCGAAGACCCGCCAGCGCCTGACCGCCAAGGAAAAAGCGCTGGTGCGCGAATTCGAGAGGAAGGAGTTGTCGCCGGCCGAAGCCGAGGCGCGCCGCCTGCGCCTGAAGAACCTGATCGTGCTCGGCAAAGAGCGCAGCTACCTGACCTACGCCGAGGTCAACGACCATCTGCCCGACGACATGATGGATGCCGAGCAGATCGAAAACATCATCGCCATGATCAACGACATGGGCATCAATGTCTATGACGAGGCGCCGGACGCGGAAACGCTGTTGATGTCGGACGCGGCGCCGCCGGTCGCCGACGAGGACGTCGTCGAGCAGGCTGAAGCTGCGCTCTCCACGGTCGATTCCGAATTCGGCCGCACCACCGACCCGGTGCGCATGTACATGCGCGAAATGGGCTCGGTAGAACTCCTGACGCGCGAGGGCGAAATCGAAATCGCCAAGCGTATCGAAGACGGTTTGAAACACATGATTCAGGCGATCTCCGCGTGCCCGACCACGATCGCGGAAATCCTGGCGCTCGCTGACCGCATCGAAAAGGACGAGATCCGCGTCGACGAGGTGGTCGACGGGCTGGTCGACCCGACCGCCGACGAACTCGCGCAGGAACTGGCCGAGGAAGAGGAAGAACCGGAAGCGGAAGAAGCCGAAGAGCAGGAAATGAGCGAGGAAGAGCAGGCCGCGGTGCAGACCGCCGACCTGCTGCGCCTCAAGGAGGACGCCCTCAAGCGCTTCGCGGTCATCCGCAATCTCTACAACAAGATGCTGCGCGCATTGGCGAAAGACGGCCCGCGCGGCAAGGCCTATCTGCAGGCGCGCGACCAGATTTCCAATGAGCTGATGAACATACGCTTCGGCGCGAAACAGGTCGAGGCGCTGTGCGACGGCCTGCGCAAGCTCGTCGACCGGGTGCGCAGCCACGAACGCGAGATCATGGATCTTTGCGTGAACAAGGCGAAGATGCCGCGCCAGCACTTCATCAAGGAATTTCCGGGCAAGGAAAACAACCTGCGCTGGTCGGCCAACGAAATCACCGCGCACAAGCCGTGGAGCGAGGCGCTCGAGCGGTTCGAGCCCGCCATCGTCGAACAGCAGCAGAAGCTGCTCGATCTGCAGAAGCAGGTCGGCATTCCGATCAAGGACCTGAAGGAAATCAATCGCCAGATGTCGACGGGCGAAGCCAAAGCGCGCCGCGCCAAGCGCGAAATGACCGAGGCCAACCTGCGTTTGGTCATCTCGATCGCCAAGAAATACACCAATCGCGGCCTGCAGTTTCTCGACCTGATCCAGGAAGGCAACATCGGCCTGATGAAGGCGGTGGACAAGTTCGAGTACCGCCGCGGCTACAAGTTCTCGACCTACGCCACGTGGTGGATACGCCAGGCGATCACGCGTTCGATCGCGGACCAGGCGCGGACTATCCGCATCCCGGTGCACATGATCGAGACCATCAACAAGATGAACCGCATCTCGCGCCAGATCCTGCAGGAGACCGGGCAGGAGCCCGACCCGGCGCTCCTGGCCGAGAAAATGGAAATGCCGGAGGAGAAGATCCGCAAGATCCTCAAGATTTCCAAGGAACCGATTTCGATGGAGACGCCGATCGGCGACGACGACGATTCGCATCTCGGCGATTTCATCGAGGACCAGGCGACCATGGCGCCATCGGACTCGGCCGTTTACGCGAGCCTGCGCGATGCGACCAAGGACGTGCTTGACACTCTGACGCCGCGCGAAGCGAAGGTGCTGCGCATGCGCTTCGGCATCGAAATGAACACCGACCACACGCTGGAAGAAGTCGGCAAGCAGTTCGACGTTACCCGCGAGCGCATCCGCCAGATCGAAGCGAAGGCGCTGCGCAAACTGCGCCATCCGTCGCGTTCCGAGCGCCTGCGCAGTTTTCTCGACACCGAGAGTTAAGGAAAGCCCGTACGCCGGTATCTCCTTCCCTCGCGTGCGGGGGAAGGACGGGATGGGGGCGCCGGACACCGGCCTTCGCCGGTGTAACGAACTTAGTCAGTGTTTCCTTAGGCCGCGGTCGCTTGCGTCCATTCCGCAGGTTGCACCAGCATGAAACCGATGCGATAGTGCGCGCATCATGCTGTGGAACTTACTGCGCTCCGCATTCCAGCGGCACGCGCGCCCCAATCAATTCATTACCCGCAGCCTCGATTTGCGCAAGGAAGGTCGTCTGCGTGACGCCGAACAGGTGTTGCGCGACGCGGCAGCGCAGTTTCCGCGCGACGCGGTAGTCGCCACCAATCTGGGCGTCGTCCTGCTTGAGCAGGAACAGGGCGAACAGGGTGTCGCGTGGCTGCGGCGCGCGCTCGATTTCGATCCGCGCTGCGCGCCGGCGCATTACAACCTCGCCAACGTCATGCGCGCGTCCGGCGAGCGCGAGCAGGCGCTGGAACACTATCAGGCGGCGGTCGACGTCGACTCCGGCTTCGCGTCCGCCCGCGAAGAATTGCTGCATTGCCTGCTGGAAGTCTGCGACTGGCAGCGCGCCGATCTTCAGGCCGACGCGTTGCGGGCGATGATCGCGCGCGAACCCGCGGCGACATGGATGCGTTGCGTGTCCCCGCTGACCGCGCTGTATCTCGGGCTGGAACCCGCGCTATTGAAGGGGGTTTCCGCTTTTCACGCGGCCGAATGCGCGCGCGGCATCGCGCTGGTCGCACGCAACGTTGCCGCCAATGCTCCGGCCGCGGCCAACGACGCGCGCTTGCGCATCGGCTATCTGTCGCGCGATTTCCGCGATCACCCGGTTGGACAGTTGCTTGCCAATGCGTTTGCACTGCATGATCGCGCGCGCTTCGAGGTGTATGCGTTTTCGTACGGGCCGGACGACGGCAGCATTTACCGCAAGGCGATTGCGGCGGGCGTGGATCACTTCGTCGATGCGCACGCAATGACCGACGCCGACCTCGCCGCGCATATCGCGCAGGCCGGCATCCACGTGCTCGTCGATCTGGCAGGCCACACGACCGGCAACCGTCTGGCGGTGCTGGCGAGGCGGCCGGCGCCGGTACAGGCGAACTATCTGGGATTTTCCGCGACCACCGGGGCGTCCTATGTCGATTATTTCATTTCCGACAAAATCGCGACGCCGCCGGCACTGGCGGGCGGGTTCAGTGAAAAGCTTGCGTACGTGCCGCACTGCTACATGGTGAGCGACGGCACTGACGCGCCCAGCGTCGCGGATGGTGCGGGCGCGGATACGCAGTTCGCCGCGGATGCCATCGTATTCTGCAACTTCAACAATGCGTCGCGCATCACACGCGACGATTTCCGCGCATGGATGAAAATCCTGCACGGCGTGCCGGCGGGCGTATTGTGGCTGCAAGGCGCGAGCGCATTGGCTGTCGGCAACCTGCGCAAGGAGGCGCAAGCCTGCGGTATCGATCCGGCGCGCGTCGTATTTGCGCAGCGCGTTCCGACCAAGCGCGAGCACCTGGCGCGCCTTAAGCGCGCCGACCTCGTCCTTGACACCATAGGCTGGCACAACGGCCACAGCAGCACGAGTGACGCGTTATGGGCGGGCGTGCCGGTGCTGACGGTGCCGGGGCAGCACTTCGCCAGCCGTGTTGCTGCCAGTCTCGTGACCGCCGCGGGTTTGCCCGAACTTGTGAAGCGCGACCGCGCCGAGTACATAGCGGTGGCGGTTGAACTCGGCGGCGACCGCGCGCAACTCGCTGCGCTCAAAAGCAAACTTACACAGCGCGCGGCACCGTTTTTCGATACGCGCATGCGCGTGCGCGATCTGGAAGACGCCTACCTTGGCATGTGGAACGACTACAGCAGGTGAATGGGTGATGGAGAGGTTGACCCATCAAACCAGCTCCTGGTCACTGTTTTACTCCGAGCAGTTGTAAAAGCTCGCGGCATTCCGCCGTCATTCGGCGTAGGAAGCGGGTAGGGCACATCCTGCATTTCTTGCCTCAAGCGCGAGTGAATCTGAAAATAAAACGACGCGCCGGGACGAAGTTCAATGGTCTCGCGTCGCCGTCTGCTCATCGCGCTCGCAGCAAATTCGCTCGCAGCGCCGTTCGCATTCGCGCAGCAGCAGGGCAAAGTCTGGCGCATCGGTTATCTGTTTCAAGGTCCGCGTCCAACTTCTCTCGAGTCTCACCAACTGGGCGCGTTCCAGCAAGACATGCGCGAGCTTGGCTATGTCGAGGGCAAGAACCTCACGATCGAGTGGCGTTTTGCCGAAGACAAGCCCGAGCGGTTCCCCGCTTTGGCAGCAGAATTGGTGCAACTGAAAGTGGACGTGATCGTAGCCAGCCAACCAGCCGGGATCCGCGCAGCGCAGACGGCGACCACCACGATACCCATCGTCATGACCGGCGGCGCCGATCCGGTCGGCAGCGGCTTTATCAAAAGCCTGGCGCATCCCGGCGGCAACATCACAGGGCGCTCGAACATGGCTGAAGACGTCAGTGCCAAGCAACTGGAGATGTTACTCAGCATGGTACCCAGGCTCCCGCGTGTGGCGGTTCTGATGGACCCCGATAACACGACCCATGCCAAGATACTGAAGAACATCCAGGCCGCGGCTCCGAGGATCGGCGTCACGATTCTGCCCGTGGAAGCACGCACTCCACAGGAGATCGAACGAGCGTTTGCGACGGTGGCGCAGAAAAAAGCAGGCGCATTGATCGTGCTGCGTGGAACGCTCTTCGTCCGGCTGGTGCGCCCGATCGCGGAACTGGCCGCGAAATACCGGCTGCCTACCATGCACGGGATTCGGGAATACGTGGAGGCCGGCGGGTTGATGAGCTACGGTACGAACAACTTCGACCAGTACCGGCGCGCGGCCACTTACGTGGACAAGATTTTCAAGGGCGCGAAACCTGCCGATCTGCCTGTCGAGCAACCGACGAAGTTTGAGTTGTTCATCAACGGCAAGGCCGCGAACGCGTTGGGCCTCAAGATTCCGCAGTCGCTCCTGATAATGGCGGACAAGGTGATCGAGTGATGCGACGTCCGGCCACTCTCTGCGCCCACTCAACTCATGACGAGCGTTTGCGCGAGAGCGAGTGCCTCCTGAACAATGGGTTCAGGCGCGCGCTCGACGAAACGAACATCGCGAGGTTTCGCCTTGTAATCAATGGTGCGCAGTTGGTGGCAGAGGATGATGCCCTGCGTTCTCGTGTCACCGGCGGCGAGCGGGAGGGCAAATCGATTTTCACGCGCAAACCGCCCGCCTTGAGTGATCGGGCAGACCAGCACGAGACCGGAGCGAAGATTGAACGCCCACGGGGACAGTGCAAGTACCGGTCGCCGACCTTGTTGCTCGGTGCCGAACGTAGGGTCCAGGTTCGACGCAAGAATGTCGCC
>JAYWDM010000175.1:0-6400 GCA_043779885.1 Betaproteobacteria bacterium
GAACCCAGTTCGGCGCGGAATACTTCCACTCCGTTGTAGCGCGCAATCACGGTATTGATGACGTTTTTCGGGATGGCGCGGCCGAGATCGTCGAAGCGAAAACCCGTTTCCATCCGGTGCTGGATGGCAATGCGCACCTCGATGACCTCGCCGCGCTTGGCGGAGGCCGGCAATTGAACACGCGCAAGCGCCATGGCTCAGGACTCATCCCAGCACGCCGTGCTGGTGACGATCACGGAGGCGGACCCCGTCCAGAAAGTGCCGTCGGCCATTTGCGCGACCGCCACCAGGCGCTGCGCGCCGTTAAGCCGCACGCGCGTGGTGACTACCGCACGCCCGGCGTGCGGTCCAAGGTGAAAAGTCGCCATGACGGGGCGCGGGTTCTTCTCCGACAGCAGGACGATCCGCTGCACATGATCCGTGGCGTTCATTGCGCTGTCGACGACAATACGCAACGGGACCGCGTTGCCGTTGTCCGCAAGGGAAGGGGTATCCACTGTCACGCGGCCCTCGCGTACCGGCGCGCCGCCGGTAAATTTGGCGATCAGCGGCGCAAAGGGATCTGCTTGGGCCAAAGCAGAGGCTGGAATCAGCGGCGCTACGGCAATCCCGCTCATCGCGCATACAAACTGGCGGCGATTCGGCATGGGTCAGCGCAATGTCAGCAGGTAGGCGACGACGTCCTCGACCTGCTGTGCGGTAAGTATGGGTAGTCCGCGATAGGCTGCGGCAACCTGGTTAAGACCGGTCGCGCGGTAATACGCAGGCATTATCGTATCGCGGTTGAGAACGGATGAATCGACGACGCGCAGTCGCAGCTGGCCCGCCCCGTAACGCGCGCCGACCCCGGTGAGCGGCGGGGCAAGATTACCCATGAAACGTACCCCAGTATCGGGCGCCGTGTGGCACAAGAGGCAGTTGGCATCGCGTCCTGCTACCACGCTGCCGCCACGCGCGGGATCGCCGCGTTCGGCCGTAAGCGGGGCCGGGATGGCGTCGCCGGTCACGCTGTAGAGCGCAGGCGCGGGCGTCGCGCAACCTGCCACTGCACAGCATGCGACAAGCCATAAATGTTGCCTCCTCATATTGTGCAATGTTGCTTTTACGGCCATGGCGAAAGACGCCCGCGGGCGAGGTGCCCAGAGTAATCTGGCGGTTTGCCGCGGTCAAGTTCCGGGAGCTTAAACAGGCGGATTCGAGCCGCGCGCCGTTCTTTGCGCTTTGATGCACCACGCGTCCCGCAGCGTAAAATACGGCGAGCAATGCCTTTATTTACCGGCGAAGAGATCATGCAGATTACCGGCGTCCCGTTTGTGACCACCGACTGGTCGACCGTCGAGCCAACCGAGCATAGCGGCGTTACCGGCACGGCATACTGGCGCACGCGCGAGTTCGGCGGCATCCGCGTGCGCATGGTCGAGTACACGCCCGGCTACCTCGCCGATCACTGGTGCAGCAAAGGCCATATCGTACTGGTGATCGAGGGCGAATTCGAGAGCGAACTCGCCGATGGCCGCAAGTTCTTGCTCAAGCCCGGCATGAGCTACCAGGTTGCCGACGACCACGAAGCGCACCGCTCGTACACCCGCACCGGCGTCAAGCTCTTCATCGTCGATTGAATCGCCGGCCGCGCAGGCGTGAATCCGTGCCCGGGCGGCGGGTCACGGCACCGCCACGGCGTTCATGCGCGACAGAATAATCTCCTTGCGTTTTTGCAAATAGAGGGTCTCGGCGCCCGCGCGATAACGGCGCGGACTGGGAACCATGGCGGCAAGTTGCGCGGCCTGTTCCGCGGACAGAGCGGCTGCCGCGACGCCGAAATGGTGGCGCGCCGCCGCCTCGGCGCCGAATACCCCGTCGCCCCACTCGATTACGTTCAGATAGATCTCAAGTATGCGACGCTTGGTCATGACGGTCTCCATCATGACGGTAATTACGGCCTCCTGCGCTTTGCGCCACCAGGTGCGCTCGCCCGACAGAAACAGATTCTTGGCGAGTTGCTGGCTGATCGTGGAGCCGCCCGACACGATTTTTCCTTTCTTCAGGTTTTTTTCGTAGGCCTTCTGGATGCCTTCCCAGTCAAAACCTTCGTGGGCGAGGAACTTGGCGTCCTCGGCCGCGATAATCGCGCGTTTGAGGCTCACGGCAATCCGGTTATACGCAACCCACTCCTGCCGGAGTACGGCGCGCGGGTTCTTCTCCTGCATGCGTTCCAGGCGCGCCTGCATGAACGCGGTTACTCCCGGATCGTGATCGGCCCAATACCAGAGGTGAATGAGAAACCAGAACTGCACGACCACCAGCGCGCCCATTGCAATGAGCAGCATGTAACAGAAACTGCGCCAGATGGTTCTCAAGCCTCACGCTTCAGCATCGCGATCACCGGCGCAGTCTGCGGCCGCACGCCGCGCCACACCCAAAACGATTCGGCCGCCTGCTCCACCAGCATGCCGATACCGTCGGCAACACGGGCCGCGCCGTGCGCCCGCGCAAATTGCATGAAGGGCGTGCAGTCTTTGCCGTACATCATGTCGTAAGCTAGTGCGTTCGGCGCAAAAACTCCCGCGGGCAACGGCGGCATCTCGCCGCCGACGCTGGCTGAAGTCGCATTGATCACGAGGTCGAATTGCATCCCCGGGAGCTCAGGGTAGCCGGCGCCCGTGCAATTTTCCCGTTGCGCGAAGTGGCGCGCGAGCGCCAGCGCTTTGTCCAGCGTGCGGTTGGCGATCACGAGCCTGGCGGGTTTGCGTTCAAGCACCGGCAACAACACGCCGCGCGCGGCACCGCCCGCCCCCATCAGGAGCACGCGTTTGCCCGCCACGGCACAACCGAGATTGCTTTCGATGTCGCGCACGAGTCCCGCGCCGTCGGTATTGTCGCCAAACGTCTGCCCGTTTTCGAATTTGAGCGTGTTGACTGCCTGGGCCTGCTGCGCCCGCTCGCTGTGCCGGGTGGCAAACCGATAAGCGTGCACCTTGAACGGCAGGGTCACGTTGACGCCGCGGCCACCGCGTGCACGAAAAGCCGCAACCTCCCCGGCAAATCCATCCAGCGGCGCTGGCAACCTGATGTAGTCCAGATCCTGCCCCGTCTGGCGCGCGAACTCGGCGTGAATCTGCGGCGACCGGCTATGGGCGACGGGATTGCCCACCACGGCGTAGTGATCAGTCATAACGCGAATTGTACAAGGGACGCGCGGAAACCGCGCCGGCGCCCAACGCTGCTTTGCGCGTCCGTGAAGGCAGGCGTGGGGGCGCTTTGCGTTTGCGCAATACCCCGCAACTTCACTCGGTGAAAAGCTGATCGGCGCGTGTAAACGTCCAGGTGCGGGTAATGCTGAGAATGTCGGTGTCTTTGGCAATATCGGCCGGAAACGCTGCATACGGTGCGGCGAGCTGCACGATGCGCCGTGCTGCCTCATCCAGGATTTTCTGGCCCGACGAGCGGTTGATCTCGATGTTGTCGACCGTGCCGTCCGGTTTGATCGACACGGTAAGCTGCAGACTGCCGAAGATTTTCTGATTGCGCGCCGCCTCCGGATAGTTGAGCGTGCCTATACGCTCTATCTTCTGGCGCCAGTCCTCGACATAGCGCGCGAACCGGTATTCCTGCGTGCGCGCGCCGAGAAAACGCCGGCGCGGGCGCTTTTGATAGGCGTCCCAGTCCTTGGATATCTGCGCCTCGAGCCGCGCGATTTCCAGGCTCCTGCTCATGAGGTCGGCGGCGTTGGGCGCGACCCTGGTCTCGACTTGCGCCTCGGGCTGCGCCACCGCCACCTCCACTTTCGCCTGCGCATTAACCTGTGTCAGCAGTTTTTTCGCTTCCTGCTCGAGTTGCTGCACGCGCCGCGACTCCAGCGCAAGCTCGGTGGTTTGCTTGTCGTTGCGGGTTACGGGCAGCGGACTCTTGGCGCGCCGATCCAGGTCCGTATTGCCGCCGCCGTCAAGATTGTGCTGGGCGACGGCGTCCGCGTGTTCGGGACGCATGGCGGACTTCGCGTTGACCAACACGACTTCGAGGGCCGGCGCCATGGCATCGAGTTTGGACAAATCGGGCGGCCGGATGGTCACGCCGAACAATACGATCGCGTGCAATACGACCGATGCGACTACCGCGTATTGCAGGCGCGACAGGTCGTCCAACCCCAGCAGTGTGCGCTGTAAAGCGGAAAATTTATCCGCGAGCGGCAGATGATCCAGTGGGATCAAGCTTCTCCCCAACGGCAATGATCTCGTCGAGCTGATCAAGCTCATCGTGGTATATTCTACGCAGCAAGTGTTAGATCCAATAAAAATACTTTATTTGACAGTTATTTGCAACATATTTCTAAGGTCAATTATAGGTTAAGCGGAAATTACCGGATAGGTTAGCGGGCACTTACCAGTGGTTGGAACTCTGCATGCAGCGTCAGTTCCCACTGATCCACGTGGGATACCGCCAAGCGCACCGGGTCGCCCGCGACCGCGTCGCGCAGGGACGGCACGCGCATCACCAGCGGCAGACGGTCGCAGCGAACCAGATTGTCGCGTATGACGGTCGCGTCAAGCGCCGTCGCATTTTCCTGCTCGATCCAGCGCAGGCACCAATAACGCTCCATGTTGCGCTGGAATTCCGCATACGCGTCGTACGCGAGTTCGAAATCGCGCAGCGCCATAAGCAGAGATTCGGCGCCGGGCTGATACGGTGCGGGCCGCCCGGCGAGCAATGCGAGCAACTGGCGCTGATTGATCAAGTCCACGTAACGCCTGAGCGGCGAGCTGGACCACGCATACTGCGCGACGCCGAGTCCATCGTGCCGCGCGGCAACGGTAGTCATGCGAGCCACGCCGTTGCTTTGCGCGCGATAAATCGCCGCATAGCCGGCTTGCGCAAGCTGGCCGCCCCATTCGGCGTTGGCGAAGATCATCAGTTCGGATACGACTTTATCGACCGGCGAGCCGCGCTTGCGCTCGACGATGCTCACGCGATCGTTCTCAACGTAAAAATTGTATTCGGCGCGCTGGTTTTCGCCCTCGGCATCGGCCTTGCCCCGCGCCGCCTGCAGGCGCTGCGCAAAGTGCCACAGTCGCTTGAGTTCGGGGCCGAATTCATGCGCGATAGCGCCCGCCCGCAGTGCGTCCGCATTGAATACTTCCTCCAGCTCGCCATGCCGCAGATTGGCGGCGATCGGCACCCGTTCGCAGCAACTGCGAATAGCGACAATGGCGTTATCGGCAGCAACTTCGGCATATAACGACAGCGCCGGGCGCTCGCCATCCTTCGCGAGCGTAAATGCGTTGATCGCGTCCTCGGGCAACATGGTGATTTTTTGCCCGGGAAAGTACACCGTGGAGAGCCGCTCGCGCGCGATCGCATCGACGGGCGAGCCGGGTGTAATACCGAGCGCCGGCGCGGCGATATGAATGCCGATTTGCGTATTGCCGTTGGCCAGTTGCGTGACCGAAAACGCATCGTCGATTTCGGTCGTCGTCGCATCGTCGATGCTGAACGCGCGCACTTCCGCGCACGGCAGCGCGGCGAGTACATCGACCGGCGGCACCGCGCCGGGTCCTGCGCCGCGCGGAAAATATTCGAACAAAAAGCGCTTGAGGTGAAATTCGTGCGCGCTGGCAAGCGCACCGCAGTTCGCCAGCACGCGCGCGGGCGACAGCTTCTGCTCTGCGCAGGCCGCCTCGAGCGCTTTCCATTCGATGCTGTTTTTGTCCGGCGCAAAAAGCAGCCCCGGCGTGAGGTCCGCAAACTCGGCCGGCAGCCGGCCGGCCGTCAGGTCGGCAGTCCACCGCTGCTTCTGTTCGGCCTGCAGGCGTTTTTTATCGACGCTCGCAAGCGCGGCTTTGAGCGATTCGGCGGGTGCGGCTCTATAGCGCCCCCTGCCTTTCTTGTAAAAGTACATCGGCGCGCCGTGCAGCTTCAACAGCAGCCCCGCCGATTCGAGTGCGCTTGGCGCGTGGCCGAAATATTCCCTGCCGAGGACCTCGAACGAAAACTCGTCGGCGCCGCAGCACTGCCACAGAAAATCGACGTCGACCTCGTCGGCGACGCGTTGCGCAGCCTCGCTGAATGCGCCGAGCGCGGGCTGGTCGAAACGCAGCAGGACGGCGGATGCCTTGACCTTGCTGCGCTTGCCGTGCACGGCCTCGACCTGCAGCGACGTGCCGCTGTCGGCGAGTATGGCGCCGGACTTGAAAGCGCCTTCGTCTTCGTAAAAAACGTTCATGAGGAAAGGCCGCGGCCGCGCGGCCGGCGGGGAGGTATTGAGCGAGGCGCGGATTATAGCTTAACGACGGCCACGCTCAACCCGCCAAATCGGGTTCGCCGCAGTGGCGCAGAATCTCGCCCCGCACCTCTTCGCGCAGCAGCATCACGTCGTGCCATGCCGGCCCGGCCGGCGCAATCGGCG